>NZ_FMMP01000010.1 GCF_900095725.1 Cellulosilyticum sp. I15G10I2 | reverse complement strand
CCCCATTCGGATATCTCGGGATCAAAGCTTATTTGCAGCTCCCCCAAGCTTTTCGCAGCTTATCGCGTCCTTCATCGGCTCTCGGTGCCAAGGCATCCACTCTACGCTCTTAGTAGCTTGACCTAATAGATAAACTTTTGTTTATAAATAAACTCTGTTTATCGGTCAATATTTCTATATAATATAGAAAATAGTGCCTTGTTATTCTAAAGCAAACTTGCGTTTACTTAAAAAGAATAGTTTAATATTTTCGGTTAAATTGTAGATTTTAAATTTTGAAGTTTAAAATCTTATTTGATTATGTTTAGTTTTCAAAGTACAAAGTTATTTTTTGCCAGCCGTTTGTGTGCTGACTTTAAGAATTATACTAGATTCTATCATTATTTGTCAACCACTTTTACAACACTAAGTGAGCTTTATTTTTATCTAGCCATTCTTTATCCTCCTGATACTTTGGCAATATCTCTTTGAGTTTTTTAATATTCTCTTTATGTTTTTCAGGATAATTCAAATTACATAATATGCTCACCAATACATAATCAATAATATTAATCGGAAGCATCCCCACTACAAGACTTACATACAACTTATTATTTTTGATTTGGAGTAAGATCGACTTATCATTATTTGTAATAATTTCTACTGGTAAATGCTCAAACCATTTATTATAAATTTTTATTCTCTCTTTTATTTTTGCAGTCACTTTGTCTTTATACCATATAAATAATGCTTCTCTTAACTCTTTTTGATCATCTGTATAGGTTTCAATAACAAACTTTCCTTTTACAAGTTTAACAGTTACTTTATTGGTTTTTTTATTTTCAATTACTTCTACTTTGTAGGTCTTACCTAAGTAGGTATAGCGATCTAATAAACTGTTCTTGTTTTTTTTACAATGCTGTTCATCTAATTCATTGATAATCCAAGGTGCATTCCCTTTTACTTTATCTCTCACAGTTTCTACTGATGTGCCAAGCGGCGCTGTAACACTCACTTGTCCTTGTGCGTTAATATTAATGGATATTGCTGCTGTTTTTTTATACATTAGATTGTAATTAATCGTTGTTCCTTTGTATTCAAAACTTAGTTTCATAATAACCCCTCTTCTTTAAAGTGTTTTGGTCGGATTACTTCTTTAAACACTAATGTTTTATAAACATCTTTCACACTATCAATTTTATTAGTTTTGTATATATGGGTTAATTATATTCCCTTAAAGCTTATTCTTTCCAAATTTTTATCTGCTATTTTTTATATTTTACAAAGTATTCTCATTTTATATTTATGAATCACTTACACTGTGGTATAATAAATGAGAATATAATGAGGAAGGGGATTATAATGTGTACTAATATCACTGAACTTGAAGATTTCCAAACGTTTATAACTGATATTCTTATAAGAAATAAAAGTATTTTAGATCAAACTACTAAATTACAAGACGCCTGTACTCATCTTTGTAGAACTATTTCTAAAGCTGCTACCACCTGTGGTTGTATTACTATAGATGCTACAAAACAACAATATACTTTTTCCGAAAACACATCTCTTGATCAAATTAAAGATCTTATGAGCACGCATGTAAATGGGAAAATGTGTGAAAACTGTCAAGAACTTCTAGAAAAAGAGCTTGGCAGGGTGCTTTTTTATTTAGGGGCAATTTCAAATACTTTTAATATTTCATTATCTGAAGTGTTACAAAAAGAAAAATATCGTACAGAAATTTTAGGAAAGTATTCTTTAAAATAATAGTTTTCAAGCACTGATGACTTTTAAAGTTATCAGTATTTTTTTTGAATACTGTTTAATAGCTCCAAAATATTTTTATAATAAATGAATAGCTTTAGTATATCCAAAAACCTTCTATAAGATATAGTATTTTCTCAGAATGATTTTACATCACATATTAAGATGAATAACTAAAATTTAATGATGTGAAATCTATAGATATTGAAAATAATTTTTATATGTTATAATACGTAATATATGGGTAATCTTACTATGCTTTATATAAAATGCGGAGGACAAAATGAATCTAAGACCAAGAGCAGCAGCTATTATTTTAAATGATAAAAATGAACTGCTTGTTTTAAAACAAAAAAACCCACACACTGGGTTTGAATGGTGGACACTCCCTGGCGGAGGCATGGAAGCTGAAGAAAGTGTTATTGATACAATTGTACGTGAAGTCCAAGAAGAATGTCATTTAAAATGTCGTCCTGTCCAGCTTATCTATGTGAGTGAATATGTAGACTATACTATTAATACACACCATCTAGGTATGTTTTTTTTGGCACTTATAGATAATATTGAAGACTTAAAAGTAGGCTTTGATCCTGAGGTTGATGAGCAGTATATTAAAGAATGCAGATTTATCTCTAAACATGCATTAAAAGAATCAGGTATCCCTATCTATCCTCCTGTCTTTAAAAATCAATTTTGGGAAGATCTTCAAAATAATTTTTCAAGTTATGAAGTGTATCAAAGAGGTAAGCTGCTAAAATAATACAAACAGCCAAATATAGGCTAGCGTCTATACTTGGCTGTTTGTATTTAAAAAACTAATATGTTTTATATATTAAAACTCAAATTGTTTAATCATAGACTGAAGATCTGATGCACTATCGGATAGCGTAATAGCACTAGAAGTTATTTCCTGAAGCCCTGCACTTTGTTCCTCTATAGATGCAGCTACTTCATTGCAAGAATCTGAAGATTGTGTTGCAATATTTAATATAGCAGAACTCATCTCTTCTACTTTCTTAATTGCCCTTACATTATTTTGTAATTCTGTACTAATTAATTTTACTTGGTTCTCCATCTCTTCAGATGTTTTTAATATTGCTTGGAAAGCCTCACTTGCTTCGTAGGCTCTTTTTATGCCTTCATTTGCCTCTGCTACTCCAAGGGTCATCCCTTCTGCAACATTTTGTGTTTCAATCTGTATTTCATTCAATACTTTACTTATTTCACGGGTTGCAGATGTTGAAGCTTCTGCTAGATTACGTATTTCATTAGCAACTACAGAAAATCCCCTGCCATTTTCCCCAGCTCTTGCTGCCTCGATAGAAGCATTTAATGCCAACAGATTAGTTTGGGTTGCAATTGACGTAATCATATCAAGAATCACTTTTATATCTGCCGACTTTACTCTAAGGGTTTCTGTGCTGTCATAAGAAGAGGTAATTTTATCTTCTATCGTTTCAATTTGTTTAATAAGCAACTCCAGCTTCTTATTACCATTTGCAGCAGCACTTGTTGCACCTTCTGCAGTAGCTAGAACACTCTCTGTATTCTTTGCAATTTCTTCATTTCCTTGACAGACATCGTTAATAATTTTTGAAGTCTCATATGATTTATCTAATTGCTCTGTTGTGCCACCTGCAACATCATTCATTGCACTTCCGATTTCTTGCAATGAACTAGCACTTTGTGTAACAATATCTCTTACTTTCTCACTTAATAAGGCTACATTAACACTGCTCTCATTAATACCCTTAATAATAAGTGCAAGATTACTACTCATTTTATTGAAAGCATTGCCTAAAATGCCTATATCATCCTGAGTTTTCACCTTAATCTGTGGTACTTTTAATTTTCCTTCAGAAATATTATGTGCATATAGTGCAAGCTGCGAAATAGTATTACCTATGTATTTTGAAAAATATACTGCACCTAATGTACTGATTGTCCCAATCAAAACAATAGCACCAAGTGCCATAATTCCTAGAGCATTTGTCTTTCTTTGCAGTTCCATCCTTACAACTTTTTGATTACTAAGCTCCTGGGCAATAAACTGACTTACGCTGTCACTCATAAATCCTGCAACTTTTTTAGTGTATTCCTTCTGCTCAATAGCTTTACCTGTTTCTCTGTTATTAACAAATTCAATAGATCCATCGATGCTTTCAGTAAATGCATCAAATAACCTCGAAAGCCCCGTTAGGTTATTCTGACTTTCTTTATTCTTATTAGTAGCTATTAAAAAACTTATATTTTCTTGCACACTGTTTAAGTTTGCTTTTATTCTTGCTACTTCATTTTCGTCTTTACTTACTATGTAGTTTGTTAAGTCTTTTATAATTTCTGCATCTAGATCTAATACATTATTTGCAACTACACTCGTTTGTATCATTGCATCCAATTGCTGCATAGAGGCTTTCATACTAAAATAGGATATAATACTTACCGCACTCAACAGTACAATTATAACCAAAAACATAGCTGTCATCTTCATTTTTATAGACATATTTCTATTTTTTTTACTTTTCAATCTTATCAGCCCCTCTTTTTTGACTATTTTTACTGAAATTAACTATATTTCTACTCCAATATATATATAATAAACTATTATTTGTTATATTTCAATGTATTTAGTATAAACTTAAAATTATCTAGGCGGCTGCTTCTTGAATAATAGTAGATACCGTCCATGAGAACAGCCTTATACTTAAAATTATTTTAAAAGTGCAGCTAATGCTTCGCTTACATTATTTACACCAATAACTTTAATTCCCTTTACCTTCGGCATTTTGTCTAAATTGGCTTTTGGCATAATACATAACTCAAAACCTAGTTTAGCAGCTTCTATTACTCTTTTTTCTGCCATCGAAACTGCTCTTACTTCTCCTGTTAACCCTACTTCTCCAAATACAATTGTATGTGGATCTATGGCTATGTTCCTAAAACTTGAGGCAATCGACGCTATTATCCCAAGATCAAGCGCTGGCTCATTAATTTTAAGTCCTCCCGCCAAATTAACATAGGTATCATGATTGCTAAGATCCATTCCTGCTCTTTTATCAAGAACTGCTATTAAAATCACAACTCTATTGTAATCTACACCAGTTGCTGTACGTCTTGGCATTCCAAAGCTTGTAAAACTAGATAGTGCTTGTACTTCCAAAAGCATAGGTCTTGTCCCTTCCATTGTACAGCTTACCACAGACCCCGAAGCATTCGTCGGTCTTCCGCTAAGCATGATTTCAGAAGGATTTTTAACTTCTTTTAACCCTATATCCACCATTTCAAATACACCTATTTCATTGGTAGAGCCAAATCTATTTTTAACGGCTCGCAGAATTCTAAAAGAAGCATGTCTTTCTCCTTCAAAATAAAGCACTGTATCTACCATGTGTTCTAGTACTCTAGGGCCTGCTAGTGAACCCTCTTTTGTAACGTGGCCTACAATCATAATAGTAATACCATAACCTTTCGCAAGATTCATTAAAGTATGCGTTGCTTCTCTGACTTGACTCACTGACCCTGGGGCAGATGATACTTCCTCACAATACACCGTTTGAATTGAGTCAATAATTACAAGATTCGGTTTTTCTTCTTTAATAAGAACCTCAATAATATTCACATTTGTTTCAGCCAATAGAGAAAGATTAGGGGTTGCAACGCCTAGTCTTTCTGCTCTCATTTTAATCTGGGCAACCGACTCTTCACCTGATACATAAAGTACACTTTTATTTTGTGCCCCTATTGTTTCGCAAATTTGAAGCAGCAATGTAGATTTACCAATTCCTGGATCTCCACCCACTAGTATAAGTGACCCTTTTACAATTCCCCCTCCGAGTACTCGATCTAGCTCTTCTTTACCAGTAGTCGTTCTTTGCTCTTGTTCAATAACAATCTGTTTAAGTTTAACAGGTGCATTGCCACTTCTACTTGATTTAGTAAGCTTAGGTTTTGCAGTATCAACAACTTCTTCTACCAAGCTCCCCCATTCATTGCACGAAGGACACTTTCCCATCCACTTGCTCGCTTCGTAGCCGCATTGTTGACAAACATAGACTTGCTTTAGTTTTGCCATATACTGTTCCTTTCCATATGCTTTATCTGTTGTATCTAAATTCTTACACATTTCGTTCTATTTTATATTATAAACATATATTTCCCTTTAAAATACATGCTGTACTTAATTCTATTATACATGACACTATAAAATAATAAATAGCTATCTTCGTTATTGCCTCTAGATTAATGGATATAATTGAATAATTGATCCATTTCCCTTATTTCATCACTTTGTTTTTTTATAGTATTTTGAGCCATTTGTTTAACTTCTTCATTTGGGGTATATTTTAAAATACTACGGGATATATTTATTGCACCATCATGATGCGGTATCATCTGCTGCAGGAAGTCCTTATCAACATCACCTGTAAGTTTAGTACTTTCCATTGAAGTAATCATCGCATCATAAAACACCATAAAATCAATTCTATAAGCAGTTTCTTGGGCTTTATCTTCTTGCATATCTGCCTTAATTTTTTCGATAAGTTGATTCACCTTCGTAATCTCACCTGTTTGTTCTTCAATAATTTTCTGAGCTATTTCTTTAACTTTTTCATTGGTGCCGTATTGTATTAAATTTTTTGACATTGCAATCGCAGCCTCATGGTGTGGCCTCATCTGATAAAGATAATTAAGAGCTGGATCCCCTGTTTTTTCTGCATTTTCCATTTCAGCTTTCATTGTATTAAGAATAGATTGATAGCTTTCTAAATACGCCTCTTCGTTTTTAGGAATGTCTGCTAATATATTCATACACAAAAAACACATTACAGCTAGTACCACGCAAAGAAGCATTTTATTCCTACACTTTTTCATAAAGATTCCTCCTGAACAAATAATACTTTATTATTTGTAAGGAAATGTATTTTTATACTGTTTAATATTCTCTTACAGATAAATAAAAAGCATATATGAGCTATTTCATCATCTACTCATATATGCTTTTTATTTATCTATCTTATTATCTTGCTAACCAACCGCCATCCACAGCTACTGTATACCCATTGATATACCCAGCTGCTTCTGAAGCGAGGAATACTGCTGTACCAGCAAGGTCTTCTGGTGATCCCCAACGATCAGCAGGTATTCTTTCTAATATACTCTTGTTTCTCTCTTCATCCGCTCTTAAAGCCGTTGTATTATTTGTTGCCATATATCCTGGTGCAATAGCATTGACATTGATATTATGTTTTGCCCATTCATTAGCTAAAGCTCTTGTTATACCCATTACACCACTTTTACTTGATGTATAGGAAGGAACTCTAATCCCGCCTTGAAATGATAGCATCGATGCTATATTGACAATCTTCCCCCCATTATTTTGTTTCATATATTGTCTTGCAACTGCTTGGGAAAAGAAAAATACTGTTTTAATGTTAATATTCATAACATCATCCCAATCTTTTTCTGTAAACTCTATGGCATCACAACGTCTGATAATCCCAGCATTATTAACGAGGATATCTATTTTCCCAAACTTAGCAACAGCCTGATCTATAATACTTTGTATAGGCTCAATTGTAAGCAAGTTTGCTGTTATGCCCAAAAATGATTTGCCTAATTTCTTAATTTGCTCTTCTATTTCTGGCATCTCAACATAGTCTACACCCACTATATCTGCGCCAGCACTTGCAAGACCTAATGCAATGCCTTGTCCAAGCCCAGTAGATGCTCCTGTTACAATAGCTACTTTACCTTCTAATGAAAACTTATTTAATATACTCATATAAATAATCCTCCTAACATATTTATATATTTTCAAATAATTATATTATTTTAATACTTTTATTTTTAATTTATTAAATTCTTATTTAGTACATCTTCTACATATATTTTATGTGCCTTAGTTAACTCACTAAAAGGTCTTTGAGGCTTACCTGTATCTATTCCTTGTAATGTAAGAATGTATTTAATAGCTAGAATAAGTTCCACCCTTACATCAGTATTTCCCGGAAAATTATAAATAATAATCGTCATGCCCACTTTTTAATAAATATATTTAAATAATATGACTGTGATGACCACATGGATTAATAGAGACTGGTTCTATAGCAAATCTGCATTTTTGATATGATCCATATCAGTAAATGTTCTGTTTTCTCCTACCATACTCCATATAAAAGCATAATTACTAGTCCCGCACCCTGAGTGGATAGACCAGCTTGGTGATATAACTGCCTGTTCAGCTTTCAAAATAATATGTCTTGTCTCAGTAGGTTCTCCCATCATGTGAAAAACTATGTTATCTTCACTAAAATTAAAGTACATATAAACTTCCATTCTTCTCTCATGAGTATGGCTTGGCATAGTATTCCATACACTTCCCTTGTTTAAAATCGTACACCCCATGGATAATTGACAAGTTTCAAGTACTGCGGGATGAATGAATTGGTAGATAGTTCTTTCATTGGATGTTTCAAGGCTCCCTAGTTCAACTTTATTGGCTTGATCTTTTGTAATAAATTTTGTATCAAATTTCTTATGCGCAGGAGCAGAACACATATAGAATTTAGCCGGGTTATTTTGATCAATACTTCTAAAAGTTATTTCTTTAGTAGTCATCCCAAGATATAAGCCTTCTAAGTTATTAAGCTTATATTCCGTACAATCTGATGTTACAACGCCACCTCCGCCGATATTGATAATGCCAAGCTCTCTTCTCTCAAGGAAGTAGTCTACACCTAATTGTTTTGCTGGATCTATATAATCTTTGATATCAAGAGACTTTGCAACTGGCATAGCTCCAATAACGATAATTCTGTCAATATGTGAATAAGTTACATACATCTGATCTGCTGAAAACAATTTTTCAATTAAAAATTCTTCTCTTAAATCTACTGTATCGTAATATCTTGCGTCTTTCTGGTTGGCTCCATATCGAATATCCATTTACATTCTCCCTTATATAATATACTTGTTTAGTATACAAATGTTACTCTATACAATTTAAGATACCTATATCATTTTTTGTTTCCTCACAATTTTTCATTTTTCTAACCTTGATAGTTTTTACTTATTATTTCTTTTTATACGTTGCCCTATTATAAACCTGTAAATTTGTTCCCAATAAATTTCTAGTATAAATTTGAGCAAAATAAAAAATTTATGTTACCACTTACTAAATTAAGCCTATAAAACAATAATTTTAAGGGGAGTACATACATATTTTACAGCCTAATCAAGTTTGCTACTTTAAATTGACATTTAGATAAACAATGATAAATATTCCTTTTAGATTATGTCTTATATAATTAGATTCTAGTGTTAAATACTGTAATGCTATACTGAAGTTGTAACACCTTTGGGGAGTATAATGTTATAATACTTTCAAATGTCAAAGGAGTTATGATTATGTCAAATACAAAATACGATTCAGCATTACGTGATAAAGTTATAAGGCTTCACCTTGAGGAAGGTAGATCTCTGAAAAGTCTTACACAAGAATTTAACCTTGGCAGTGGCACAGCAAAATTTTGGATTGATAAATATCGCAAAGACTGTTCTGGTAGTAAAGAAGGCATTCAGCAATTAGAAGAACTTTCAACACAAAAAGAATTATTAAAACGCATTGAAGAACTTGAAAAAAGAGAACCGTTTCTTAAAAAAGGCGGCAGCCTTCTTTGCCAAAGAAATCGATTAGCAGTTTAGCAATTCATCGATACTTACCATTCTGAGTTCGGAGTCAGATGGTTATTACGTAAGTTCAGTCTCTCTGCCACTGCATACTACAACTACCTCAAAGACCGCAAAAAATCCTACAGAGAAAGTAAAAAGAATAAGTTACACGCATAGAGCATCTCTATCATAAACATGATGGTATTCCGGGCTATAGAATGATACATCACCTACTCAAAAAAACAAGTCATGCCTGTAGTAAGCCTACTGTTTATCAATATATGAAAGAATTAGGGATACGTTCTGTTATCATGCGTAAAAAGCCTTCTTACAAGAAAGGGCTTCAGCATAAACTATTTAAGAACCTTCTTAAGAGAGACTTTACTGCTGCGATACCTAATCAAAAGTGGTGTACCGATTTTGCGTATTTAACCTTAAAGTACAGGAGAATAACGCTATAATTGTAGTATCCTCGATCTCTATGATAGACGCATTGTTGCATCTTTAAATAGCAAATATATCGACAGTAAACTAGCAATTGATACCTTAGCACTTGCCTTAAAGAAACATAGTCCAAAACCTGGTCTTTTACTCCACAGCGACCAAGGTTCGCAGTTTGCCTCTCAAGAGTTTACAGCTTATTGTAAAGAAAATGCTATCGTCCAAAGCATGAGTCGCGCTGGTTGCCCTTATGATAATGCAGCTATGGAACGATTTTATAATACATTCAAAAACGAATATATATGTCGGTACTATTTTAAAACTGATGAAGAGCTTAACCTTGGTACACAGGATTATGTATTTGTTTGGTACAATTATACACGCCCACACTCTTATAATGGTGGGATACCTCCCTCAAGGGTAAGATTTAGATAGCAAACTCACCAATGGTATTACAATTTTGCTTGACCATTACATACCATTATGCCTATGAGAATTATAAGTTATAAAAAAACATGTATGAATCTTTTCTATTCATACATGTTTTTTTATAACTTATCTTCCTTATTTATTAACTATAAATACTATCTATGATTACTTATAGTAATTAACTTACAACCGTAGTAATATTATGAATATTTTATCAATATTAACATTGTGTTTCTTACAAGCTCGTAAAAGAGAAAAACTACTTTAACTAACTCTCTACCTCAAATAATTAATCTCTATCTAACGACTATATAGACTATTAGACTAACTAATACTGAATATAGAATCATGGGTAGTACTGTTTTTTTAATAATCTTCCCTTCACATCCAATTAAGCCAACAGTAGCACAAACAGCTACGATGTTATTAATGCATACCATGTTGCCTATACTTGACCCAACCATTTGTAACGCTACTATCCATTCTGATTGAATACCTAATAATTGTGATGTTTGGAATTGTAGAGAAGAGAACAAAATATTTGAAACAGTCGATGACCCTGAAACAAAAGCACCTAATGCCCCTATTAGCGGTGCAATAAAAATATAGAATTCGCCAGCTAAATCGGCTAGTCCACTTGCCATTACATTAAGCATAGAGGGCATTTGTGCAGTATTGATGTGTGAATTCAACATGAGTTGCACTAAACCAACACCAAAAATTAATGCTATGGCAGCTCCTTTAACTTGCATAAAGGATTCTGCCCAAGCAATTTGAATAGATTTTTTTGACATTTTGTGTAGGGCATGAGTTAAGATAGCCACTAACATAAAAGGTACTGTGCCAGGTAAATAGGCCCATTTTAATATATAGCGCTGTTGTATGTTAAAAAATGCCGGAAATGTAATTGTCATATTATTGAGTATTTCTTTTAACCCCAAAAATGGAATACGTGTAACAACTAATATAATAGCAATAATGATATAAGGTGACCACGCTTTTATAGGCGACATTGAGGCTTTCGTAACACTTGAAGTTTCTGTGGCAGCAACTTCATCCACATATTCACTGATAAATGTCTTATCAAAACCCCAGTGATCTTTAGGAACTAAGAACTTTCTTTTTGAAGCAATAATAACAATGACTAGTCCAATAAGTGAACCTATCAAAGATGGTAATTCAGGTCCAAATAAATAAGCAATAATATAATAAGGTATTGTAAATGCAAATCCAGCAAAAATAGCAAAAGGCGCTGCTTTAAGAGCGGGTTTAAATGATTTGCTCTCACCAAATACTTTTGTTAATATCAATAACGCCACGAGTGGTAGAAAACTGCCAATCATAGTGTGGAGTAGTGCTGCTTTAGTTGCAGTATTTGTTATAAAGGGTTCAACCAATATATTAGCTGCCTGAAGATCATTACTCAAAGTTGACATAGCACCAAAAACAGGGGTGCCAACTGCTCCAAAAGTTACAGGTACAGAATTCATAATAAGCGCTACAATTGCAGCAGCTATACTTGGAAAACCCAGACCTACTAAAAGAGGTGCTGCGAGTGCTGCAGGTGTTCCAAATCCAGCAGCACCTTCAATAAAAGCTTCAAATAGCCAGGCTACAATAATGACTTGTACGCGTTTATCATCGGATATCGTGCCAAACCCTTTCTTAATAACAGCTAATGCACCTGAATGTTTCAATGTATTAAGTATTAAAATAGCCCCAAAAATAATGATTATAACATCTATCGCTTTTAAAGCACCATAAATCGAATACCCTATGGCATCCCCTACTCTCATCTTCCAAAAAAGCATTGTTATAAAGAAGGTCATTGCCCATGCTACTGGTAGTGCTTTTTTAGAACTTACATTAAATCCAGTCATCATGATAATAATGACCAAGATGGGTATAAAACTAATAAATGCGAGCATAAAATAATATCTCCTTATAGAAATTTAGTTAAAATGATAATCATGATCATGCTTATAAAAGTTGATACAAGTACTGCTTTGGACGCTAATTGCTCATCTCCTTTTTGATACGCAATGAATAAAGGGGATGATGCATGAACGGGCGCAAATACCTGAATAAGTAATACCCCTCTAACTGTTATTGAAACATCAATCTGTGAAATAAAAAGCATAAAAACAAAAGGCACTGCTATGCATTTAATAACTACAATTATCCATAACGCACTATCCCTTAGCCACTTTCGATTTGTTGATGCATAAAGACTTGTTCCTGTAATTATTAGTCCCATAGGTATTGTAATGTCTCCTAGTTTATCAATAGTACGAAGGGCAAAAACAGGTATTTGAATCTGGGTGATATTTGCCACAAGGCCAATGGCCATAGCCATTATACTTAAGTTTATTTCCAAGCTGTGTTTTTCTCTATTATGTTTAAAAAAGGATACACCTACAGACCACTTTAATATGTTTTGTATGACAACAAAAAGCGTCGCATGTACAATACCCTCATCTCCAAAAAGTGCATAGCAGATAGGATATCCCCAAAAGACTACATTGCCAAACATCGTACAATACCTAACTACAGGAATTGCCGCTTTACTTAATAGATTTCTTCTTTCAATAACCCAACCAATAACAAACGTTAGTCCGTAGTAAATGAAAACGCCTGCAATCATAACCAAAAGACTAGGTCCTTCTTTTAAAAAGTTAATTTTATAAAAAGAAGTAAAGAGTATAAGGGGGATCGTGACATTAATTATTAAGTTTCTTAATACGCTAATAATTTGTTCATTTAAAACCTTATATTTTTTAATAAAATAACCTATAACAAAATACAAGAATACTTTTATACCTTCGTATAAGATTGTATGTATCATATAGCGTTCACCCCTTAAATAAGAAGAGGCGATCTATGATCGCCTCCAAAGTATTATCTTGCTAACCAACCACCATCAACAGCCAGTGTATAGCCATTTACATAATCAGATGCAGCAGATGCTAGGAATACAGCAGGTCCTGCTATATCATTTGGTGCGCCCCATCTGTTTGCAGGAATTCTATCTAATATCGCCTTATTACGATCTTGATCTGCTCTTAATGCTTCTGTGTTATTTGTTGCCATATAACCTGGTGCTATGGCATTAACATTGATATCAAACTTAGCCCATTCATTAGCCATAAGTCTAGTTACGCCCATAACCCCACTCTTACTTGCTGTATAGGATGGAACTCTTATACCCCCTTGGAAGGATAACATAGAAGCAATGTTAATAATCTTCCCACCAGTTTTTTGCTCCATAAACTCTTTAGCTACAGCTTGTGAAAGGAAAAATAATGATTTGATGTTAACATTCATAACATCGTCCCAATCTTGCTCTGTAAAGTTGATAGCATCTTCTCTTCTAATAATACCTGCATTATTAATCAGTATATCTACCTTTCCATAAACTTCTTTTGTTTGAGCTACAATATCTTTTATTGGATCAGTAGTCATTAAGTTAGCTTTTATTGCAAGATACTTTCTGCCTAATGCCAGAACCATTTGTTCTGTTTCTGGTGCATCAACATAATCTACGCCTACAATATCTGCTCCTGCTTGTGCTAAACCAACTACCATACCTTGTCCTAAACCAGTACTACACCCTGTAACAATTGCTACTTTTCCTTCAAGACTAAAAAGTTCTTTCATCCTTCTACCTCCATGAGTATATTTTTTTTATGAGTTTATGCTACTATTTATATACATTTAGAATGTATACTTAATACCTAAGTGATTACTATAAAACACCTTGTCCTCTTCAAATAAGAACTGCTCCTTACCACCATCTTTTTCAATCGTCAGTTCAAATTTTTCATACTTTTTGTAAGACTCTTGATTATGACCTAATGCTTTTCCTTGTACTTGTGGTTTTACTTCGTCTTTTTCTAATGGATAGATAACATAAATGTAATCTATACAATCAGCATCTTTATCATTTGGCACTAAGTTAATTCTCTTAACTGTTCCCTTAGAACCTTCTACTTCCATGTTAGGGAAGATATGATAAGCGGTATGCAGTCTACCGTCCTCTTCTTCAAAATCTACTGCTTCATTTGTGAAGAATTGTACCATTAAATCTGCTTTTGGCCTTTTAACCATAATTTGATTATCTTTAGCTAATAAATCTAGCAAACCATCTCTATTGTTAAAATTAAAACCACTGTAAATAGTGCCCTCTTGACTCCCTTTACTTACTTTATCTCTAATGACAAAATATCTTTTATCAACAAACCATATTTCTCTTGTAAATTCTTTGAGATAAGGTTCATAACATTTTCTGCCATCACTTGCAACATAACTAATGTAATTATTAATATTCTTACCTACTATTTGAGCTTGATTATGTGTTGAAACATGCTGTACAGCCTCATCATGAAGCATCCCTTTTTCAGCAAATTTTAAGGATTGATCTTTCTTATCAAGGGTAATTGTATTATGACTATACGTTTTTCTATCATATCCATCATGACTAACGCCACGATAACAAGAATGGCCAGGATCAACAATAAAATATTCGCCCTTAGCATATAAACTAAAGCTATTTTTATCAAAGTGTTCATGAGACCTTGAGCGTCCCCCTCCACCACTTTGAAGTTGTAAAACAATATCTTTGCCATCACCACTTAGTCCATCCCAGCTGTCTCTAAAAAATACATAGCCAGTGTCGTGGAAAATTCTATCAGTCGGCAAGCCATATACTTCCGGTGAAACTTGAGGTGTGGTTTCCTCGTGTAGTGCAAATAATAAACTATTACACTCATGCCATACATAATGTAACGATTCTTTTGGCTTCGCAAGATCTTTCATTAAGTAGTGTTCCATATACCACTGTGCTACTGGATTCTTAAAATAGTTAGCAAATAATAATACTTCTGGTGCTTCCATTTGAAACTGCATTGGGCAATCGTATGTGTTAACAGCAATGGCTACCTTCTTATCATACTCAGGTTCTTTATATTGCCCTACTTGATTATAGATGGCCCATTCAAAGGCTCTGGCTAACCATGGCGATTTTTCTAAGTCCTCATTACGTACTTGTTTTAAAGACCAAATTGCTAAGAAAATACAGTTCATTGGGTAAGCCCAGTAGTGATAAGCTTCTCCGTAACTGCCATCCGTTTCAGTCTTTTGAATCCATAGATTTAATGCATGTTTAGCTAAGCTTAAATCTTCTTCAACAGGCATTTCACCTTCTAGTACCAACAATAACATGAGTAGTGCTGTACTAATAACACACAAGTGGTTCATTACCCACTTCTCAGATTGAAATCTAGTTGAGTTTCTAAGCAGAGGATATGCATATTCTTTAAGCATTTTTTTAACTTTTTGACGATAACTCTCATCTAAAAACTTGTAACACCAATCATATACTGTTACAAGTCCCATTGTAATTTGTGCTGTTTCAAGTTCACCAGCAAACAGTGTTTCTCCATTATAATTAATTGTTCTTGGTCTATTAGGATATTCAGGACCTTGCCAAAAGTTCAGATCTTGTTGATCTAGATAATCAATATATTCTTTAACCGCAGTAATATAATCATGTCGTTCTGTCAAAAGCGTTAACATCCCTAAATCCATAGCACGGTTTCTGGCATAATACCAGTAGGTGAAAGTATCTCCATCACATATTAAATGCTTGTGTTTTACAATGTTATCTGAAGCTTTTTTCATTTTTTTATAAATATGCTTATATTTAGGATTGTTAGCTTTTTGTTTTATAAGTTCTATATTTTCTTCTTTAAAAAAAAGGCCTTTTGCTAGCTTACTCATTATGCGCTCCTTTCTATATAAGTCATACCTGGGTATGACTTATGAGATAGATTTAGTTGCCTTTAAACATTTCAAATGATTCGAATGCGAGATCTGTAATCATAACATGTGAATTACGTGTCATAGTAAAAATAAGGGCTTCTGCCATATCTTGGACTTGCATAAATTTATCATGGGGTACTTTTCGGTCTCCCCAAAACGCTGTGCTAATGCCACCTGGGTTAATGCTAGTCACACGAATATTTTTAGATTTTAACTGTATTGCCAATCCTTTTGAAAACATAACCACTGCAGCTTTAGCTGTACAGTATATAGGTGCATTGCCATTAGCATTTTTTGATGCCATAGAACCAATATTAATAATAAGTGGTGAGTTTTCAGTATGGGCGTATTGTACAAAATGCTTTGACATCAAAAAGCTTCCTTTTACGCTGACATCCATTGTTGTATCATAATCTTCTTCGCTCATTTCACTGATTGCGGCTGGTATACTTACTCCTGGAAGATTAAGTAAGATATCTAACGATCCAAAAGTATCATATGCAAAAGCTAAAAACTCTTTAACAGCATTCTCTTTTGTAACATCTACCAGATGATAGGCTGCTTCACATCCTTGTGACTTAAGATTTTGGGCCATTTCTTTTATACCCTCTTCAACAAAAGATCCAAGTACTACTTTGGCACCCATGGCACCTAACATCTTAACAACTTCTCTCCCAACACCACCATCAGCACCAGGAATTACAACAACTTTTCCTTTTAAATCTACCATTTACATTCACCTCTTTACATTTTGATTAATATTTTACCCATGTTCTCTCCAGCCTTCATTTGTTTGATGCCTTCTGGTAATTCAGCAAGAGGTTTTAGGTCCGTTATTAAAGCTTCTATATTATATTCCTTCTTAATTCGTGGAAGTAATTCTACTGCTCTTTTGAAATGGTCAAAAGAATATACTCTGCTGCCAACCACTGTTAACTCTTTAAAAATACATCTAAGCACTGGGAACTCTGGATTTTTTGATGGAAAACCAACTGGTACTATAGTTCCTCTGATTTTACATGCTTCTGGAGCAAACACTATCCCTGGTTGAGAACCTGAAACCTCAAAGACAACATCAAATCCTTCTCCGCCTGTTAATTCTGCAACTCTTTCTAAAGCATTTTCTTTAATTGGATTAATGATAGTATTAAATCCGAAAGATTTAATAAATTCTATACGATTATCATTAATTTCTGAAAAAACGACTTCTTTAGCCCCTGATGCCATAGCTACCATACCTGTAATAATACCAATAGGTCCGCCTCCAATAACTAAAACGGTATCGCCCGTATGAATGCCTGCTCTTTGATTAACATGAAAACCTACTGCAAAAGGTTCTGCTAAAGCTGCCTCTTCATCTTTAAGCTCATCTGATAATTTTATTACTTTTTTTGTATCAACCTTTACATATTCACTAAAACCACCATCTGTATGAATGCCTAATAATTTTAATGATTTACAGACATGCCAATGCCCATTGCGACAAGCTTCACATACACCACAGCTAACTAATGGCTCCACAACAACTCTATCGCCTTCTGAAAGATTAAAACTTTCACCCTCTATTTTTTCCACTGTACCCATAAATTCATGGCACAATACAACAGGTGGTTTAGCTGTTGGATGATGTCCTCCATAGATGTGAACATCTGAACCACATATACCTGCATATTTCACTTTAATTAAGCATTCTCCCTCGTTTAATTGAGGAATTGGTCGTTCTTGAAGCTCTAATTTTTCCCACTCTGTTAATACATATGCTTTCATGTTATTCATTAAAAATACCCCCCTCTTTTAACAACTTCACTTGGTAACATTCCTGATAATACCCATTCTTTTATTTGTCTTTCATTACGTTTTACTTCTTCTGAACGTACTAATACTTCATAAGCCACTTCTCTTGGTACAATAACGATACCATCTATATCCCCAAAAATTATGTCTCCCGGGTAAATTGTAACCTTCCCAATTAAGATTGGTTTTTGATAAGTATGTATTCTAAAACGGCCTAACATACCATTTGATGTCTTATATTTGCAAAACACTGGAAAATTAAGACCTAGTACTTTATCAGTATCTCTTACGCCTCCATCTACAACAGCTCCTCTGCATCCTCTAAGCTGTGAAGCCATTGTCATAACTTCTCCCCATTGCGCTGACTCATCATCACCACAGGTGTCCCAAATACTGATAGACTCAGGCTCAATAGCTTCTAGCATCTGAGCTCTAAACTCCATCTCATTTTCTAATGTTAAATCTTTTGATCCTTTAACGGTGAATGCAATACCTGCTAACTTCATATCATCCGTTAATGGTGCAATACTTGGTGGTAGTGTTTGATAAAGATATCCCATTTCTCTTAGAACATCATTAATTGCTCCACCAAATAAATCTTCATAACGATCACATAACTCTTTATCAGATATTGGAAATGGTTTTATTTCCTTATTCTTACCTAAACTTTTTAACTTATCTTCCATAATTTCCTCCTTGGATTTAATGATTGATATAATGTAATTATAGTCTTCATCAAGCTATATTTGAATGGATTATCGGAACGAGTATTTGTACTATTTACTTTTTTATGCTATAATTAATAAAGCTATATATAAAGAAAAAAAGTAGGAGGCGTGTATATGGATAATCAAAATAGTCTCTATGATTTACAAGTATCAAGTATCAGTCGTGTTGTTGAGATACAACCTGATCCTTCCTGGTCTATTACTAATCATTGTAATGATAACCAATATACGCTAGGCTATGCGATTCGTGGAAGAGCCGCCTATTCTCTCCCCGAGGATATACGCTTTAACGTTTCACAAGGCGATATACTTTTTTTTAAAAAAAATATGATTCATTCAGGTAAAAGCGATCCAGAAAACCCCTGGCACTTTTATTCAGCAGTTTTTGATCTAGATATAAGGGATCCTAGAACAAATGAAGCTATCAATCAAATACCTACATTATCTAAAATTTCAAACGAAACCATGTTTTATTCTTTAATCAAACAGCTCCATCACGCATGGGTTGGCAAACGCTCTTATTCTTTAATAGCGTGCCGTTCTATCATCATGCAAGCCATGATAACTCTACTTAAAACGACCGAATCTGCAGGCATAAACCCCACTCATTATCAAGCAGTAGAAAATGTTATTACGCTGCTGCAAAACGACTTTACCCAAAGATATAGCAGTGAACAGCTCGCGCAACTATGTGGTCTGAGTTACTCTTATTTCAGAACGCTTTTTAGTAGAATAACTGGCATGTCTCCTACACATTATCAAAACTCAATTCGTATCAATAAAGCTAAAGATTTATTGTCAAATGGAGATTGTAATGTAACAGAGGCCAGTCTCAGCGTTGGTATAGATGATATTTACTATTTCAGTCGGCTCTTCAAAAAAGTAACAGGCTCTACCCCTTCTTCTTTTATAAGATAAAAATAAAGAGAGGCATCTTATGTAACTTCATAAAATGCTTCTCTTCTATGTTTATATTTACTCCATACCTCTAATTTGACTCTTGAAATATTCTAACTGTTGGGAATTAATTTCTATAGTACGGCTATCTGTTGTATCCACGTTTTCAGCAATCAGTATTTTAGAATTTTCTTCAAGTATAGCCGCATGCCATTCTCCTGCTTCTACCACAAAAAGAGTTTCTTTTTCTAGTCTTCTAACCTTAAAGTTCCCAGGCTCTTTTTCTTTTCCACCTGTTATCATGTAAGCCACTCCACATAATAATGTAAAAACTTCATCTGTTGTATTATGCTTTCCTAAACTTTTCAAGGTATCAATAGCATTATGAGTACAAGGGAGAAGTACAGCTAATCTCCAGCTATTATAATCTTTTAATGGTGTATAGCCAACACCTTCTATCTTAATAATATTTGACATTTATACTCTCTTCTTTCCAATCAATTATGATTCTTCCATTTCTATCCTGTGAAGCGTTCCAACTAATTGCCCATAAAGGCCATTTGCCATCTGAGATATAACTCTATAGCCACTTCTTTGGAGATATTCTCCATTTTTGTTAGACTGTGAAACACCCGCAAGCCATCCATCAACCGTCAAATAACCTTCCAATGCTTTTGCTGCTTTTTTTGCTATATCAAGCTCTTCCACCTCCAATAAACCAGCATAATAGCCTTTTGCCATAGCTGCTGCAATACCAGCAGTTGCTGATGTATCTACCAAGGTACTTGCATCGTCAACAAAGCAATACCACATACCATCATTTGATATCAGTCTTTTTAAAATATGAATAACCTCAACAAAGTCTTTTTTTATCTGTTGCGTCTTTGCTTGTATAAGAGGATGATCTACATAAGTACCAAGAGCCATTAATGTTTGAATTTGTCCTAGAGTATACCAAGTATACGCTCTCCCCCAATTCTTAAAGGTTCGATCCCCATTCATATAATATCTTAAATAGATTGAGCCTTCGTCTCTCAAATAAGCCATTCTATTCATAACCTGTTGAACTGCCATTTCTGCAATAGCTATATCGTTCTTAATGACTGAAATAACGGCCAATGGGTATGCAATAGTATAACTTCCTTCTGCCGAGATCATCTCTTCATCTAGTACCATACCTTCATTATTGATAAATTGCTTCAATTCCTCTAAAAACCAATCTATTTTGGGATGTCTGCTATCGGTTTTGCCTAGAATCGCAAATGGCAGCATGCCTTCAATACCATACATTTTTTCTAATATGGGTTGGCTTCTAGGATTCTCATAACTTAGACGCTCTTTATGATCTAAAAAAAGTTTATAATGATCATTGATACATTTAACGACTTGTTGCCCACCTAACATAGACTTTAAATCGTAGATACCGTCCATCACACAACCTTCCATCCATCCAAAAAGCTGAATAGAGCTCCTTGAGCATAATGTTTTTATCATTTCTTTCTGATTGCCTATATCACAATTTGCAAACATAAGGTGACAGTTCAACTTTTGATTCATAGAAAAATGACTACTTGTATCATTGAAAAAGTAGATATTTGAAGTACCTTTGATCATCCTTATTGCAATACCTTGGTTCATCACCTTTTGGCACTCATCCTTAGGTATTTTAAGCTCAAATGGTTGGAATACAACACCATATCTAATATCTATCATACCCAAAATAGATTCTGTATCTGGAATTGAAACCTCTAAGATTACATCTTCTCTTATATCTATGGCTATGGTTAGTCTTAGATATACATATGGAGCATCAACTTTCATATTGTCAAAAAATAAAATCGTCTTTTCTCCATTAGCATTAATAGACGTTGTGGGCCAAGAAAAAGGTGCTCTCTTTCCTACTGGTACTGGCATATTGTTTCCAAAGCTTTTTTTAACGTAACTATAGCCATACTCCATTTTAACCTCCTTAATAACCATTATTACTATCAACTTAATAACTTCTAAAATATCCTAAATTTGCTTAATTAATTTTTTCACATCTAATTTTATATCGGAGACTCCCCTTAGCAAACAGGGGGATAATTTGACATATATATTATTAGATATTTAAGTTTAACTCTTTATCTAATAAGGTACATCTTCATTGCGTTCAACTATGTGAAATAGATTTCCCTCAATATCATAAAACAAACCGAGTTTAAAAGTATCTTTCAGTACGATTTCTGCCGCAGGCTTTACATCCTTATCCAATAACCTTTGGTATTCAAAGTCGAAGCCATCCACTCTTATGGCCAAATGGCGTATGCCCTGAACGTAATTATCATAATCCTTTTCAATATTCTCTTTAGCAGGGTAGATTTCTATATATGCCCCATGACGGTCACCTATAAAAAAAACAGTGTCATTAATATTTTTTAGCACCTCCATATTTAAAGTGTCACAGTACCAATTTGCTAATACATTTGGTGTCTTTGCTGCTATGCCCACATGGGCTATTCCTCGTATCATTATATCTCCTTTCAGTTGGGTATACCCCCTCAAACAGGGTGGATTTTTTTAATTTTCACTATCTCCCTAAAACTAGGTTTGGTAAGAATGTTGATATTGCTGGCACATATGTTAAAAATAAAAGTACACTAAACATAAGTACATAGAACGGTACCATAGACCGAGTCAGCCTTCCCACTTTCACACCCGAAATGGCAGAACCGATATATAAAACCCCTCCTACAGGTGGTGTCAAAAGACCCATACCAAGGTTTAACACCATAACCACACCAAAATGTACCAAGTCAACTCCTAAAGCTGTTAAAACTGGTACTAATATTGGCGTCAGAATCAATATAATGGAGCTCATACTCATTACCATACCAAGTAACAGCAATACAATATTCAACAATAACAAAAGCACTATTTTATTGCTTGTCAGAGCCAACAAACCACTGGCAATCATCTTTGGTATTCCTAAATAGGTGACTGTCCACCCAAAGGAATAGGCTACAGCAATTAGAATCATAATTATTGATAAGGTTTTAACTGTTTTTGTTGCTATCTTATAATAATCTTTAATACTCATATCCTTATAGATCCATACCGATACAACGAAAGACCACAAGACCGCAATGGCTGCCGATTCTGTCGCTGTCATGATGCCTCCACTAACGCCTAATACTATAATAACAATGGTCATGAGTCCAAACATAGCTGTCCATCCTGTTTTTAAAACACGTTTTAAACTAAATTTTTCACTTTTAGTATAACGATTTTTACGCGCAATGTAATAACTATAAACCATCAAGGCCAAACCAAGAAAAACACCAGGTACTAATCCTGCAAGAAATAGTGCCCCTATAGATACACCACCTGCAGTTACCGCATAGACAACCATATTATGACTAGGGGGAATTAACATACCTTGAACCGAACTTGCCATTGTAAGACAGGTAGAAAACTCCTTGTCATAGCCTTGTTCTGTCATCATTTCAATTTCTATAGGACCTAAAGAAGCTGTATCGGCCGCGGCAGACCCGGATATCCCACCAAAAAACATTGATGCCAAGACATTTACCATTCCTGCACCACCATGTACCCACCCCACCAATGCTTCTGCAAAATGTATGAGTCTTTTAGAGATGCCTCCACCACTCATCAATTCACCGGCCAATACAAAAAACGGTACTGCCATAAAGGTAAACACTTTGGTACCAGATATCATTCCTTGGAAAACAACTGAAATAGGTAATTTAAGATAAAGCATTGTTATGATAGTAGCGCCACCCATGGCAATACCAATACCCACTCTTAAAACCATAAGTAATGCAAATGCTCCTACAAGTAAAGTAATGGCTATAATCTCAGTTGACATTTCTAGACCTCCTTACATTTTCAATAATCAACACTATACTAGCTATCATCATAAAAACACCAGATACTGGAATAGCTAAATACAAAAACCCTTCAGATATCCTAAATGTGGACAGGATATTAGAGGAAGTCAATTTAACTAACTCCACCCCATATGAAATCATAAATACTGAAAAAATAATGTTTACCAATGCAGATAAGTATTGAAAATACTTAATTTTGTCTGCTGCTACTAAAACATCCATAAGCTCCATTTTTATATGAGCGTCATCACGAATCGAAAGGGATATACTAAGCAATGAGAACCACACCATACAAAAGAGTGCAAATTCTTCTGTGCCACGGGGTACATAATTGAAAAAATACCTTCCGATTATCATGATGATAATTGATACAACTTGAAGGGTTAGAAAAACTACGCAGAATAGATTGACCATTGCATCTAGTCGATCCATTATTTTGCTGATATTTCCTTGTTCTTTTATGTCTTCTTCCACTGTTATTCCTCCTTAATAAATATAAAATAGGATGAGGCCTAATTTTTGCATAGGTAGGTCCCATCCTGACTCTATTGCTTTATTTCATTTCTTGTATTTTTGCAATCAGTTCTTCAAAACCAACACCATGTTTATCATAAACTGGTTTCATTGCTTCAACCCATTTATCTCTATCTGTTAAACGAATAACTTCCACACCTTCTGCCTCTAATTTAGTAAGCATCTCTTCTTCTGTTTCTATAATCTTACTTTTAGTTGTTTCTGTTGCTTCTGTCCAACTCTCAGCTAGGACCTCTTGAACTTCAGGTTGAAGTTTATTCCAACTCAACTCTGAAAACAGAACCACCAATGTATTGTAGGTATGTTCGTCTAATGTAAAGTATTTGGTAACTTCATAGAACTTCCCGTTATAGTATCCTGCTGTTGGTTGCTCTGCACCGTCCACTACACCTGATTGTATCGCTGAATAAAGTTCTGCAAAAGCTGTTGGTGTAGGGCTTGCTCCCAACGCTACTGTCATATCACTATCCATTTCATAAGGCTGTACACGAAGCTTCATGCCTGCAATATCTTCCAGTTTTCTAATAGGTTTATTTTTTGCAGTAAAGAAGTTTCTAGCGCCATCCTTGAAATATCCAAAACCTTTTAATTTTACATTCCCACCATCTACTTTTTCCAAGAGACTATCTCCAATTTCACTTTCTAACACATTCCAACGATGTTCAAAATCTCTAAAAATATAGGGTAGTACAATTACACTCATTTCTTTAATGCCCATATCCACCAAGCTGGCTGGTTGAGTCATACTCATATCAAGTGCACCTACTTGGAGAGATTGAGTCATTTCCTTAACGCCTCCAAGTTGTGATGCTGGAAAAACCTCAACGGTAACATTGCCAGAAGTTTTCTCTGCTACTCTTTTTGAAAAGTCATTCATGGTTTCTACGATAATACTTCCTTCAGCACTTGTAGATCCAAAGCGCAAAGTTACTTTTTCAAATTCAAAAGCTGGTGCTTCAACTACCTCCTTAGGTGCCTCGGCAGGTGCTTCCTTTTCTACAGTCGTAGTGGCATTCTTATTACTAGGTTTTTCACTAGTTGCACATGCCGTTAATGTCATAATACCAATCATCATCATTGCAATAATTTGAATTAGTTTTCTAAAATTAGATTTCATATCGTTCCTCCATTTTTTTGTTTATTGTGTGGTTCCATAGATAAATAATAGCATTTCAATAGTTTAATGTATACGCAAATAACTTGTCATTTAAGAAAATTTATTGTTATATTCACAACAACATCACAAAATAAGAGGCATGATTAAGTGCATATTGCACAAAACACGCCTCATTTCAATTCTATTTTTTAAAATCTTTTGGTAAAATCCCAAAATACTTATGAAAAACCTTACTGAAGTAATTGGTATTATGATACCCTACCATCTTTGAAACTTCAGAGACGTTATTACCACCTTGTATAAACAACAATTTTGCTTTTTCCATCCTGACCTTGATGACATACTCCTTAAAATTAACGCCTTCTACTTTCTTAAAAGTTTTACTAAAATGAAAACTTGAATACCCTAATGCCTCTGCTATATTCTCTAGCGAGAGCTCTTTGTCCAAATTCGTCTTGATATATTCCTTTGCTTGTTCAACAACCCTCGAAACCACATTTCCTCCATCCGCTTCAAATTCTTTAGAATATAGGAGAATGAATTGTTCAATAATACCAACCAGCTCATCCATAGTTTCGGCTTTCTCTAGTCTAAAATCAATAGCATTTTTCTCTATAGTACTCTTACGACGTCCTGTAATCTGAAATATATAGCGATCAATACCTCTCCATAAATAACTGAAGTAAGCCTTATTTTTGATTAATTCCCCTTTATTGGTACTGTTAACCATTCTGGATAAATCCATGATTATTTGGTGTGTTTTCTCTCTATCTCCACCTAATATCTGTTCATATAAATTATTCTCAAGTATATAGATTTCCATAACTTTCTTACTCTTGAGGCCTTGTTCAATTTCTACTGTATTGACTTTCTCTTTAAGTCGTTGGTAAACAAAAGGTAATCCATTTATATCCTCTGTACTTTCACTGCTCATCTGTACATCTTGAACGTTAACACCTGGTAACAAAGATACAACCCCCTCAGGAATCTCATAGTTTTTATATCTTTCAGAACGCTCTTCGACTCGAATACCTACAATATCTCTCTCTAAAACACTACACACGATACCAGGAAAAGCACGCTCCATCTCCATTTGAATTGCCTGTATTTGATGCTCTTCAATCAGTAAGTTTTTACTAATTCTATACAGCACACATCTAAGCACTTTTTTGCCTATTGAAAAAAAATCATTATATAGTTCATAGGACCACTTATCAAAAAATCGCCCCGATATCATATAGTAGAGTATTTCTTTTTTTAAATACTTATCAATTTCAAGCATTTTCTTTTTCTTAGCGTTCTCATTAATACTATCTTTATTTTTTGCTACAAGTTTTTCATCCACTCTCCTGATGATTTCGTATAGTTTTTCCGAGTTATAGGGTTTTAAAAGATAATCCATTACATTTATCTTAATGGCTTGCTGAGCATATGCAAACTCATTGTATGCTGTCAATATGACGATTTCTACGTTCTGATCTATTTCACGAATTTTTTTCGCCGCATCCAAACCAGATAACACTGGCATTTCTATGTCAATGAAAATCAAATCAGGCCGGTGCTTTCTAAACAATAGTACCGCATCTGCACCATTATCTATTTCGTAAATTACTTCTGCCGGTATTTCCGACCTACTGATCAGTAATTTTATAGCCTCTCTTTCAAAATATTCATCTTCTACAATTCCAATTTTCATTAAGAAACACTTCCTTTCATTGGAATCCTTATCAAAACTGTTGTACCTTCATCCCTTACACTATTGTAGGTGACTAGGCCATCTTCTCCATAGTAATGATGCATACGCAATTTAACATTTTCTACGCCAATGCTTTTTTCTTCTTGTCTTATCTGGATTGATTCACCTCTATTGATTGTATCCAATAAGGCTTTTTCAATACCTTTACCATTGTCTTTGATACAAATCATAACAGAATCAATCTTCTTGGAAATCAAAATTCCAATAACACCACCTTTTGTAACACTTGACATGCCATGTATGATTGCATTCTCGACGATTGGCTGCAGTATCAAAGGTGGTATTAAGACCGATTCAAGTTTTATGCTTGAGTCTACTTCTAGATTAAACACCAGTTTATTCTTGAATCTCAAACGTTGAATACTCAAATAGGATTCAAGTGCATCCAGTTCCTCTGATAAATTTGCTGTGTGTGCTTCACTACGCATACTATACCTCATGATATTAGAAACCGACTCAACAAGTTTGATTGTAGATTCTGTATCTTCAAGTAAAGCTGTTCGACCAATGGTGTTTAATGTATTAAATAAAAAATGAGGGTTAATCTCCATTTGAAGTGCCAACAACTTTGTTTCTTTTATCGTTTTATCTTTTTCTGCGTTATGAAGCTTTTCTAAGAAGTAATTTCTTTCAATTTCAGCTTTTTCCGCTAGTTTCTCTATATAGTTTTTTATATTTAACTTCATCATATTAAAGGCTAATATGATGTTATTTATTTCATAAAACCGACTTTCATCTATATCTGCCACGTCCCAATTACCTTCAGCAAGTATGAGAGCATTTTTCGACACATTTTCCATGTCCAAGAGCATATCTCCACCACGTCTTAAAATCCATATACTAATGAGTACAAATGCTATAAGCAAGATACCATTTCTTACCATAACAATTTCTCTATAACGTATAAGAACGTCCCTGTAATGCAAACTACTATATTTTAAGTAAGAGAGTGCGAGTTTTTCCGCCTGTAATATTAAAAATTTAGTCTGGGTCTTTATACCCATTTGCGGGTTATAAAAAGTGTTAAATATGTTTGCATTATTTTCGCCTTGCGCAAAAGAATCAATATTCCGATACATGTTGGATAATGTTCGAAGATAAAATCTGTACTCGTCACTTCCAGAAACACCGTCAAATTTTTTAAGTGTATCCTCTAATATCTGCGCATGACTTTGATATTTTTCAAAGGCTCCTTCCCGATTGAAAATAATATAATTTTCAAGCTCAATATCTAGGATTTGTATAACAAAGGGTAACTGTGACAACTCCACACCTTGCTCAACAAAGGCGTCATACTCTTTGATAATTCTATTTTCTTGAATAGCTCCAACCAGAACAGACCCAGCAAACAAGGTCAGCATTAAAAGCCATAGCATGATAAAGCTCCTGGTGGACTTTATTTTTTTGTTCATATAGAGTAACCCCTTTCATGACATATAATTCCAATCAAATCTTTTCTTCGATAATCATTATGCGTATTATCTTTTTAAATACTCCGATGGACTTACTCCTGTAAACTTCTTAAATAAGTGACTAAAGTAGAATATATTATTAAAGCCTACCTGTTCTGCTACTTCAGTCACATTACACTCACCACTTAGTAGCAGATTTTTAGCTTTGTTTATTTTTACCTGATTTTGATATTGAGTCACTCCAAACCCTGTAATATCTTTGAAAATCATACTAAAGTGGGAATAACTTAAATCCGCTGCTTGTGCCAATTCTTCTACGGAATAATTTTTAGAATAGTTTTTTAGGATCATATCACAGATATCATTTATTGTATGTGCGTGTGGTGTAGAATGGCCCTGTTGGGTCTTTTGACTTAATATGATATATAATATCTCCATAATGATACTCCGACATTTCAACAAATAGTACGCATTCATTCCCGACCAGATATGATCTAGTTCTTTGAAAAGTACTGACATTTGTGCAAAGTCACTACTTCTTAAGATGTTATCAAGTCCATTAATCATATTTTTTGAATATTCATTTTTAAATACAATATCGAAAGTAGTAGAAATGAAAGACCAGGGCTTTTCGTGGTTACTCTGAACACTATGCATCTGAGCCTTTTGAAAGAAAATAATATCTCCTGTTTGCAAACAGTACTGCATATCGTTAAAGCGATACAAACATTCTCCTTTAATTGTAAGAGCAAGAACATAGTGATCAGGGTGCGAGATATTTTTAAAGTGCCAGTTGGGGTTAGGTCCTCTTTCAATAACATGTCTGATATCGCTTACTATAAGGTCACAGTATTCATTTTGACTTTGTTGCATAGTTTATCCCGTCCCTCTCAGCGCCTCAAGGCTCATAAATTTATAGTACTTATTATATAAGACTCCAATATTGATGTCTACCCTACAAGTTACTAACCTTTAAGGAAATTATATAAAAAAACAGGCTTTTGTTAATGTACATCCTCATTTATTAAAGCTATTATTAAGATATGTTAAACATAAAAAAATCAAATAAATGTTTTATTACAGGAGGTATATCAAATGAAAGCAAAAAAAACTGAGGGCTATCTTAGAGTCAAAAGAACATCATTAAATTACGTAAATACTATGAAGTTGGGAGATACGCCCGGAGTATATATGAAGGAAAAAGGCGAAAATTCCCCCAGCCTTTATGGCTCCTACCATGCGCTTCACATTCTTGATATGTTTGGTGAACTTGACAAATACTCGGAAGAGGACTTAGATCAATGGGCATCCTTTTTTCTAGAAAAACAATGTGAGCAGGGATATTTCTCAAATAACCCTAGTGATTTTAAAAAGGTGAGGACTTTAAGAGAGCTTGACCCAGTGCTACATAATACACGTGGTATGATATGGGCACTACGCATACTCAAGAGAAAACCTAAACGTCCTTTTAAATTTATGGAGTCTGCACTGAATGCACAGGTTTTATACGACTGGGTTAAAAGCTATGATTGGAGTAATTCTTGGGCTGCTGGAAACCAGGTGTGTGCTATCGCTACAATACTTTTTGCAATGCGTGACTGGTTTGGCGTTTCAGAAGTGGATAAAATTATGAAGGAAGGTATGTATCCTGCACTTGAGGAGCTATTAGACGCAAATACAGGATACTGGGGAACACAATTGGGATCTGATCTTTTAAATGCTCAGTTTGGCACCATCCACATAACGCCTATCTATTTTGCTCAAGGGTGGCCCTTAAGAGCACTTGAGAGAAATGTTGACTCTACCCTAGCTTGTCAACTGCCTGATGGATCGTTCTGGCCAGGTGGCTCAGACTGTCCTGATTTTGATGGGGCCTATATGATGATAAACCTTGCCCAACTGACTGACTATAGAAAGGAAGATTTAAAAGAAGCTGCTAGAAAATATTTAAAGCATGCACTTACTCATGAAGACTTTAATGGCGTAGGATGGCTTCTGCATAGAAAAGACAGTAAGCCATCTGATTGGAAGCCAAGACCTCATTTTTTATGGGTAGATGGCGAGGATCAAGCCCGCGCAGAATTACGAGATGAAGATCCAGCAAGAACTCATATCATGTTAGGCTCATGGTTCTATCCTTTATCTATCGCATTAGTAGCATATATGCTTGGAGATACAGGCTATGAAGGCCCGTATAATCTAAATCCTGAATCACTGCATGAATGCAATGTGTGTAAATTCTAATTAGTGTACGCCTGTGTTGGGTGTACATTAAAAAAGTAGGTATAACTAAAAGTTATACCTACTTTTTTAATAATTATATTAAATCTTCTTAAGCACGATTGTCTGTGCCTCTTTTGTACAATCTACTGAGAAATTAACTTTCCCAGAAAGTGTTGACTTGATATTGCCTACAATAACATCACTGATGACTAACTTATACTCTGTATTAGATTCAAGTTCTAAAGTAACTTGTGAACTGCCACTGCCTTCTACTAAGAAACTTATTTCTTTATCAGTTATCTTAAAGTTATGAACAGCTGTTCCTGGAATGGATTCATAAACTAAAGCGCCATCTCTTTTGAGTTTTGTTACCTCACAAAAAGTTTTTGCTTTATATAATCTGCCATCTACTTCGAAGTCTATTACTTTTGTTTTTTCTGGAAGCTCATAATTACCAAAGCTAAGAGCTCCATCGTTTTCCACTCTTATAATTTCATTAACAACAGCCATTGCTAAATCCTCCAATGTTTTATTACTTTATTAATCTCTTTATCTTTTTGAAGCTTATTCTTATTATACATGATTTAGATTAAAAAGTATATGGTAATCTTATTGTTTAATAAAGGTACATATTTCATTTTCTACATTTACAATAACTTTGTCGCCTTCCTTAATCTTCCCATCTAAAATTTCATCTGATAATCTGTCTTCTATATAGGTTTGTATGGTTCTTCTTAAAGGTCTTGCGCCATAAGCTTGATTATAGCCCTTAGCTGCAAGAAAATCTAAAGTCTCTTTACTAAGTTCTATTTCTATACCTATATTTTTACTAATTCTTTGTAATAATTTATTAATCATTACATCTGCAATATTTCTGATATGCTCTGTACTTAATGGGTGGAATACGATCATTTCATCGATACGATTTAAAAATTCTGGTCTGAAGATACGCTTTACTTCTTCGACAACATTTTTTTTCATATCCTCGTATGACTTAGCTGCATCTTCGTAAGATATAAATCCAAGTTTTTTAGGTTCAATAATATTTCTTGCGCCAATATTAGAAGTCATAATAATAATTGTATTTTTAAAATTGATTCTTCTTCCTCTTGAGTCGGTAATATGTCCATCATCAAGGATTTGAAGCAGTATATTAAAAACATCAGGATGAGCTTTTTCTATCTCATCAAAGAGTACAACTGAATAAGGCTTTCTTCTTACTTTTTCAGTAAGCTGCCCGCCTTCATCATAGCCTACGTATCCTGGTGGCGATCCAATAAGTTTAGACACTGTATGTTTTTCCATATACTCTGACATATCAATACGAATCATTGCATTTTCATCACCAAAAATCGCTTCTGCCAATGCCTTAGTAAGCTCAGTTTTACCTACTCCAGTCGGTCCAAGGAACAAGAAAGAGCCTATGGGTCTATTTGGATCTTTAAGTCCTACACGACCTCTTCTTACTGCTTTTGAAACAGCAGTGATCGCTTCATCTTGCCCCACTACTCTTTCATGCAGAATCTTTTCCATACTTTGGAGTCTTTCAAATTCTTCTTCCGCAAGACGTCTTACTGGAATATGTGTCCAGCTGCTTACTACATCTGCAATTTCATCTTCTGATACAATCTGAGTGTTTTTAGTATGTTTAGCTTCCCATTCAACTTTTGCATTGGCTATTTTTTCTTTAACTTGATTTTCTTTCTGCTTAATTTGTCCAGCCTTTTCATACTCTTCGTTTATAATAGCTTCTTCTTTTTGTCTGCTAAATTTGGCAAGCTCTTCTTCTAATTCTTTAATATTCGTTGGAGAAGTATAGGCTCTTAGTCTTACCTTGGATGCTGCTTCATCTAAAAGATCTATTGCTTTATCAGGCAGATAGCGATCTGCTATATATCTGCTGGACAGTTTAACTGCTGCTGAAATAGCCTCACTTGTAATTTGAACTTGATGATGTACTTCATACTTATCTTTAATGCCTTTTAGAATCTCTATTGTCTCTTCTTCTGTGGGTTCTTCTACTTGAACAGGTTGAAAACGTCGTTCAAGTGCCGCATCCTTTTCGATATGCTTTCTATATTCATCTAAAGTAGTAGCGCCTACAAGCTGTATCTCTCCTCTTGCTAAAGAAGGCTTTAAGATATTTGAAGCATCCATTGCACCTTCTGCTGCGCCTGCTCCAATAATAGTATGCAGCTCATCAATAAATAAAATTACATCTCCAGCTAGTCTTACTTCCTCTAAAACTTTATTGATACGTTCTTCAAATTCTCCTCTATATTTAGTCCCAGAAATCATAGAAGATAGATCTAAAGACACAACTCTCCTATCCTTAAGTAATTCAGGAATAGTTCCTCCAACTATTTTTTGAGCGAGTCCTTCGACTACAGCTGTTTTACCAACTCCCGGTTCACCAACAAGGCATGGGTTATTTTTAGTCCTTCTTGAAAGGATTTGTACAACTCTTTCTATTTCTGCCTCTCGGCCAATAATAGGATCAAATTTTTCTTCTCTGGCAAGTTGTGTAAGATCCCTGCTATATTTATCAAGTGTAGGTGTGGTTGACTTTCCTGGTTTGCTGTCTTGTTTTGAAGTAGCAAAACTCACATCTGTTTTTTGACTACCGCCAGTGAGCATATCTCCGAGAGCGGTGAGAAGTTTGTTAGTGTTAACACCCAATGACTCTAGCAACTTGACAGCTACGCAGGTTTTTTCCTTTAAAACAGAAATAAGAAGATGTTCTGTGCCTATCCCTTCCGTTCCTAGTTGCTTTGCGAGCTGAGAACTCACTTCAAAAATCCTTTTAACTCTAGGGGTAAAGTCTTTTGGCGTAACGAGTGTCGTTGTGCCCATACCTATTACCTCTTTAATTCTGTCTAGCAAATCCTCTTCATTAACGCCGTATTCTTCCAGTGCTTTTTTAGCCACTGACTCCTTTGCATGAATAAGACCTACTAGTAAATGCTCTGTCCCTAAATAGCCATGTTTAAACTCCATCATAATTTGTTCCGCATATTCAATAGCCGCTTGGGCTTGTGATGTAAATTTCATCTCCATCCTAACTCATCTCCTTTAGTACTAAACTGCTAGATACTTTCTTATACACTCTGCACGTAATATATTAAGAGGACTACTTTCTTTTAAGTTCTGAGAACTAGATAACACAACTCCCTCCTGACACATTAACATCATTTCATAAAGATTATGCGAAGGTTTATTAAAATCATATATTCCCATTTCAAACCCAAGTTTTACGTCTGATAAAAGTTCCATAGCGTCTTCTACCGGAAGTTCTCTAGCATATTTTAAAATACCATACGATTTATATAATTTGTTAATCAAAGCTCTTTGAGTTGTATCTGATAAATTCGATCTAATATACGCTTCCTTTTCTACTAAGTTATGCGTAACATTCTTAACAATTGCAATAAGATCAGCTTCACTTCTTCCAAGTGTAAGCTGATTAGAAATTTGATAAATGTCTCCTAGAGCTTTTGTTCCTTCACCATACATTCCCCTTATTTGAATACCTAATTTCTGTAAGCTTTCAAAAATCTTGCTGATATGCCCTGTTTTACTAAGCATGGGTAAATGAACCATAAAAGATGCCCGAAGCCCTGTGCCTACATTTGTAATACATGAAGTCATATAGCCATACTCAGCGTGAAAAGCATAATCTAGTAATCTGGCTATCTCGTCATCTAGCTTAGAAGCTACTTCCCATGTTTTTTGAATATCCTGGCCTCCTTGCATACATTGTATGCGTATATGGTCTTCCTCATTAATCATAATGCTGATGTCTCTTTCTTTGTTATAAATAACCATAGTTGGTAAATGTATCTGAGATAAAAGTGGACTAATAAGATGTGTCTCCACAAGTTTTTGCTTTTCTATATCGCTTATTGTTTCAAGTTCTATTAAACTAAATCCATAATTTGTAAGCTGCGAAAGCTTTAATTTTATGGTTTCAATAACACTAGAAGCTTCTTGCTTGTTCATTTTAACCGGAAACTTATAATTCACTAAATTTCTAGCAAGTCTTATACGATGTGAGATAACTATATGATCAAGTATGTCTCCCTCATACCACATTAACTCGCTCCCCCCTTTTTAAGTGCCCTAATTTTATCTCTTAAACGGGCAGCTTCTTCGTAGGCTTCTTCTTTAATAGATCTTTTAAGAGCTTCTTCTAGCTGGTTTATCTCTTCTTCACAATTTTTTATAGATTGTATTGATGAAGTGCGCTCTTGTTCTTTTAAAAAATTATTTATGTTACTCTGTAATTCCACTTCTTTTCCAACATGTTTAGCATTGCCATGTACATTTACAAAAGCATTTTTAAGTTCATTATTAAAAGTTTCATAACACGCCTTACATCCAAATCTGCCTATTTCTAAAAACTCTTTAAGTGATAAACCACAACTGGGACATGCTTTTTGCGGCGGATTTTTAGGTGATTTTAAATAACCTTCTTCTAAGGCTATTTTCATAAGTTCTGATATAAAGTTATTAAAGAGTATCCCCTCAGATCCCATACTTTCTTCGCTTGCCTTTACGCAGTTCTCACATAAATAATGCTCTGTCTTTTGACCATTGACCATTTCGCTTACATAAACACTAGCTTCATTCTGTTTACAGTTTTCACAAAGCATTATGATCACCCCTTATTAAAATTTATGGCCACAGTTAATACAATAAGATGCTTCTACATGATTACCTCTTTGACATTCGTCACAGATTTTCATGACTTCAAAGCCATCTTCCCCTGGCTTTGGTTTTACCTCATTAGCCATATTTTCATTCCACTTAGTTTTTACTTCTCTTTTATAAGTATCAAAACTATCTTTTTGACTATTTACAATATCTTCCACTTTATTTTCTAGTACCTCTATTTCTTTTAAAAGCGCATTTATTTTTATATATAAAGCTCTATGTGGTGTATCTGGCTCTCCTTCTTTAAACTCTTCATATACAGCAAGCCCAAGTTGTTGATATAGTTTTTTAAGTTCACCTTTCTTACTGATTAACTCTGTTCTATATACTGTTTGATCAACTGATTTTTGAGTTTGCTCAGTGGCTTCTTTAATAGTTGTTTTAATGCTTTCAGTTACTTTTGTAAAAATATCTCCCATATGACAACCTCCTTATTTATTATTACCTATTTAAAATATATTATAGTGAAGTCTTTATTTTTTTTCTAGTAAATCTTTTTAGTTTATAGCTGCCCTTCTATAGCAAATACGCAAGAAATGGTATTGTTATACCACTGAATAGTGTAGATATAAGTATAATTTGTGAAGCGAGCTCGGCATTGTTATTATATTCCTTTGCCATCATTGCAGCATTACTGGCAACTGGCATCCCTGCCACAATAACAGGTATTGCAATAAGCAAGGTGTCTTGTATTCCAAATACATATCTTAACAGAAGTAAAATTAAAACAGGAAATATAATAAGTCTTATAGCTGCTGCCATATAAACCTTTACATTGTTAAACATGCTCTTAATAGGAAGTGCACTTAACATCGCTCCTATAGTAATCATAGAAAGCGGTGTACAAGTACTGCCAGCATAATCAATTGCTTGTGTAAGAAAATCGGGAAATTCAAGCCCTGATATAAACAATATCAACCCTATTATACTGGCTACGACCCCCGGATTAATAAGCAGCTTAAAATCAAATTTATTTTTTTCATTGTTTCCTATCTTTAGTAACTTTATACCGAGTGTGTACAAGAGCACATTAAACATAATATTATAAACTGCAGTATAAAATATAGCTTCTTTGCCAAACATTGCCCCTAGAACGGGATATCCCATAAAGCCTGCATTTGAAAAAACAATTGCAAATCTATAAACACCTCTTTGGCTCAGGTCTTTTATAAATGCTTTTGAAAAACCTATTGCAATACAGTATGCAAGACCATATGTAGGAATTGACAGCATCAAAATATACATCGTATTATATAACTTTTCTGATGTAAGTGGAATCATCATTCCTGATATAATAAGCGCTGGCAACGCTACCTTAACAATAAATTTTGAAAAAGCTTCTATGCCTGCTGATGTAATGACTTTAATTTTACCTAAAATATATCCAAAAAATATTAATAAAAATAATACGCCTAGTTGTGTATAAACCCCTCTAAGTTCCATAAGTCATATCTCCTTAATCGTCTTGTTGATAATCTCATTTTTATCCTTCCCATTTTATCACACTTAATTTTAATTTTAAACTATAACATAATTATCCTTTACTATTAAATTTAAAACATTACAAAAAAAAGGAAGCTTTTTAAAGCCTCCTGATACATTTTTATGTATTGATTGCAAAACTAATTTTAATACTCTTATCTACTTGTTCCATAAGCTGATCATCTAAATGACAAATTTTTTCTTTGAGTCTTTTTTTATCGATCGTTCTAATTTGCTCAAGGAGTATTACAGAATTTTTAACAAGCTCATATTCTGCTGCATTAATCTCAACATGTGTAGGGAGCTTTGCTTTATTAATCTTTGAAGTGATAGCCGCACATATTACTGTTGGACTAAATTTATTGCCAATATCATTTTGTACTACAAGAACAGGTCTAATACCCCCTTGTTCTGAACCTATTACAGGACTTAAATCTGCATAAAATATATCTCCACGTTTTACTTGCACTTTTATTCACACTCCGCTATGCGATCGTAATAAGACTCGGCCTCTCTTTCTACCTCAAAATAGAGTTTTGAAATTGATAAATTAATCTCTGCCATTTCTTGATAACCTTTTTTCATGGTACTGATCTGCTTTTTTTCTGAAATTACTTTCAGCTTCTCTTCATTAGCCTTTATATCACTTCTTGACTTAGTCATTGCAAACCACTCCCTACTAACATCGTGATTCACTCCTAACTAGCTAATTTTATTTTTGCCATTTTTTAATAACTATATACGATGTTATTAATATTTTTAAAATTTAAACATATAAACGCGGAACCCTCTTGCCTATCATACACATAATTTCATAATTAATCGTATCTAATTGTTCTGCAATCTCTTCTACTCGAATACTATTATTACCTTGTTTTCCAAAAATAACGACCTCGTCTTCTACGCGCACATCTTTAATATGACTTACATCTACCATAAATTGGTCCATACAAATGCTGCCTACTATTTGGGCATATTCTCCCCTTATCAGCACTCTTCCTTTGTTAGACAACCTTCTTGAGTAACCATCTGCATAACCTATAGGGATTGTTGCAATTTTTGTTTTTTGATGGGTATAATACTTCCTGCCATATCCTACATAATGACCTTCCGGCAGTTCTTTAACGTGTACAACTTGTGACTTGAGTGTCATGGCTGGCCGTAATGCAATAACCTTATCTTGTAAATAACCTGATGGATAATAGCCATAAAGTATAATCCCTGGTCTTACGACATTAAGATGCGCATATTTATGACACATAGTCGCTGCGCTATTTGCAGCATGGATAGTTGGTAAATCGATACCTACTTGATTTAATTCTTTTAAGAAACCTTCAAAAATACTCCACTGATTTTTGGAATAGGTTGTGTCTTCTTCATCTGCTGTTGAAAAATGAGTAAAGATCCCTTCCATATTAATATTTGGAAGGTCTGCTATTCTTTTAATTTCTTCTATACTTTGAGGGGATGCAAAAAAACCTATTCTTCCCATACCTGTATCTACTTTAATATGAATATTAACTGTTTTATTCAGTATTACAGCCTCGTCAGAAATATATTTTGCCATATCGTATGAGAAAACGGTTTGTGTAAGGTCATTCTCAATAAGCGTTTTAATATCCGCTCTTGGGGTATAGCCTAAGACAAGTATAGGTGAAATGATACCTGAATGTCTTAATTCTTCTCCTTCTGCGGCTATTGCAACAGCAAATCTGTTTACGCCTTCTTGCTGAAGTATACCAGAAACCTCAATAGCGCCATGCCCATAACCATCAGCCTTTACAATAGCCATCATCTCTGTATGACTTGGGATAATATTTCTTATTTGTCTGTAATTATGTCTTATTGCACTTGTACTTACTTCTGCTACGACTCGGGGTCTAAGAGAATCCATACTTACCTCCTTTGTACATTCTGCCAACGCTTATGTATTAAAATCTATTTTTGTGTTATATTTAAAGCTATTAAATTCAATTTTTATGGCTATGTTATCCTCAATATCATAAATTTCCATTTTAAGTGGGCTAAGCTTAGTTTCATCAAACCAGACCTTTTCTTTTGCCATATACTTAAAGTTCCCTGGTATATTCACTTCTATTGTAGTAACTTCTTTGCCATCTTGCTTTTCTTTTTCCCTTTTAATGTCTTCTGCATTTAAGTAATTCGTTACAAAACTACTTAGTAATGTCTGATTCCTAGCCTCACTGGCCTGAGAATGCAAGTTTGTTTTTGTACTTGGGTTATACTCTGTTATGTTTTTACCATCAAAACTTATTGTATATCCCTTTAAGTACTCAGGACTCTCTACTGTAAGCTTATACTTGCCTCCTACTTCTACCTGATGTCTCATCTTGAAAACATTTGCCTCTGTATCTTTTAAAAATGACATTGTCACATCAGCTTCATAATTTTTAAGTGTCGTGAGCATGAGGTGTAGTTTATCTTTTGGTCCATTATTATTCATCATTTTATTACAACCATAAAATGCAAAGGACATCATTAGTAAAAAGATGACTATTAAGGCTTTCTTTCGCTTATACATACTTCCTCCGTGTTAATTAATAAGTATCGGAAGCAGATCCCCTCTACCTATAATACCTGCTAACTTGCGTTCTTTATCTATAACTGGTACGCGATTAATACGTCTGTTTACCATAACTGATGCGATCTCTTCTATTGATGCATCTAAATAAACGGTATACGCCGGCGAAGACATAATCTCCTTCGCGGTCAATGTAATGATTTTTTCGTGATTTGTATTATATTTTGAATTCCCATCTATAAATAATATACTCGCTACAAACTCAATATATGATGGAATATTTAGTCCTTTTTCTTTAGTAATGAGATCTTGCTCTGTTACAACCCCTACAACACGCCTATCCTGATCTACAACAGGTACACCGCTTATATTATTTTTCATTAGAACTGCAAGTACATCTTCTATACTATCATTTTCTTTAACAAAAATAACACCTTTTTTCATGATATCTCTTGCACGCATCCCCACATTCCTCCCTACTCATATGCCCTTCTAATCATCAATCAATTCTTTAAATGCTTCATCCATGCCTTGATATAAATCACTGGGTAAAAGTGTATATTCAGTTTTTAAAGCCTTCATAATATCTCCGGCTCTTGCGTGTAAATAAACCCCTAGTCTCGCTGCATGCTTTGCCTCTAACTTTTGAGCCAAAAGTCCTGCAATGATGCCAGTCAGCAAATCGCCGCTTCCACCCTTAGCCATGCCACTGTTACCGTTTATATTGATATATATGTTGCCTTTAGGGTCTGCTACCACTGTTCTTTCTATTTTTAATAGACTTATTACATGATTTTTTACTGCATACTGCATTGTAACAGTATGTGGATTATCTAATATGTCTTGTACTGTTAAATTTGTTAACCTCGCCATTTCTCCTGGATGTGGTGTAATAATAGTCTCTGCTTTTCTTGTCTCTACAACTTCAATTAATTCTCCAAGAAAATAGAGTGCATCTGCATCAACTATACAAGGTTTATCACTTGCAAGCACTACCAGTAAAATAGCCTTTATGGCTTCTGATCTGCCTATTCCCGGGCCTATAGCTATAACATCATATTTTTCTATTAATGCTTGTATCTGCCCCCTGGCCTCTGCTGCAATATGTCCATCTTGATCCTGAAGTGCTATAGTCATAATTTCTGTCAACTTGTTTTCCATAATATCATGAATAGCCCTAGGCACTGCAGCAGTAACAATACCCGCCCCTGCTTTGAGTGCAGCCATGCTTGTTAAGGCAACTGCTCCTGACATACCTCTCTGCCCTCCTATAACAAGCACCTTGCCATAAGTCGCTTTATTACTTCTTGTATATCTATGCGGCAGAAGTTTTTTCATCTCCTCTTTTTGAATGGTGTAATAGGGTGTCTCTATATTTTCTAAAATAGCTTGAGGTATGCCAATATCAACTATTTTAAGTTCACCAATATAATCAATAGCAGGATAGATATACAATCCTAACTTTGCGGCTGAAAAACTAATCGTTATGTCCGCTTTTACTGCTGCTTCTTGTATTTGCCCTGTCGTCCCATCGATTCCTGATGGTATATCTACACTCATTATATAGGCTGAACTTCTATTAATATGCGTGATAACGTCTGCATAAGCACCTGATACTTTTCTTGAAAGACCTGTACCAAAAAGTGCATCCACTATAATCTCTGCTGCCATTATCTCTTTATAAACTATTTCTATATTATCGGCTGAAACTTGTATCATTTCTACGCCTATATGCTGACAGATCCTATAATAAGTTTTCCCATCTGCTTGTAACTGATCTTGCCCCGCGAGCATAAGTACTTTCATTGGCCAATTGCCCCATATCTTAATTTGCCGTGCAAGCGCAAAGCCATCTCCCCCATTATTTCCTGGACCACATACTATAAGGATACTGCCCTTTTTATATTTTTCTTTAATATGCCTAAATAAATGATAGGCTGCATGTTCCATAAGTAAAATGCCTGGTATTTGATATTGACTGATCGCCTCCTCATCTATTTGCTGAATTTGTTTTGGAGTCATTAATTTCACCTGGTTCACCCCTTTCTATCACAACATAAGCCACTGCATAAGCCTTACAGTGTGATATCGTTACATGCATAGCTCCAGCCCCAAGCTCTGTGGCTAGCGCTTTGGCCTCATCATATAAAGTAATTTCCGGCTTTCCTAAGTCATTTGGCGTAACTTCTATATCTTTAGGTGTAAAACTTCTAAATCCTGTTCCTAGTGCTTTACTGACAGCTTCTTTAGCCGCAAATACCCCTGCTATTGTCTCTGATTTATAATGCTTGTTCTTAAAATGATTACGCTCTTTTTCCGTAAAAACTTTATTGATAAAAGCAGGGGTATTTTTAATCACTTTTTCTATTCTGGCTATTTCTATTATATCTGATCCTATTCCTAATATCATTTTTCTTTATCCCAGAGCTCCTTATCTATAACCTCTATTTGATTTTGCCCCACTACATGATGCATATAGTTGTAAATACCTTTTAGAATCTGTTCATTTTTCTTTTTTTCATTCGTTTTAAGTACAACTTTCTCACGAAGTTCATTAATTTCTTTTTCTAAATGTTGACAGTTATTTTTGCAGAGACTAATATATTCATACCCTAAAGCTATAATCTCTTCTATAATATTTCTATTGATTTTTTCAATCTCTTCTTCAACTTCTTCTAATCTCTTTTCAATGGCCTCTATTTTTTGATTAGCACCTAATGTACTTTCATGAAGCTTATTTAGCTTTTCAATTTTACCTGTATCACCTTCCCCTTGAAGCTCCCCACTTAATGTCAGAATTTGTTTGAAAAAATTTTGTTTAACAATGCCATATTCTTTATAATCATTTGTAAGCTTGCCCTGTTCTTTTAAAAGTTCCTGTAACACACCTTCGTTTTTATTAATAGACTCACTAACTATTTGATCTCTGATAGAATGCCAAAGAGGATCTAGCAGTACAATAGGAAGCTTTTTTTTATTAAGTATTTCTTTTATATAAGTCTTTTTTATATCTACTTCATTATTAGAGATCACAATTTCGGATGTTAAATCATTTTGCAAAATGATTTTTCTGCTTTTTTTAAAAAAATCAAACACTTTAGTACCCCCTCAAGTTTTCCTATACCAATTATTTTTATTATATATCATTCTTTTTAAAAATAATATGGCTTAAATACAAAACTGTGCATGAAACTTTTAGCGTAATACTAAAGCTTCATGCACAGTTTTAATTTTATTTATTCTCTTCTTCATCATCCTTAATTTTATAAGCAAGAGTCATCAAGCTATGTGACAAATGAACATTTTCAACTTGTACGCCTTCTGGCAAAACCAAATCAACTGCCGAGAAGTTCCAAAGTCCCTTGATACCCCATTTTGCTAAGTTTTCTGCTACTTGTTTGACTCTTATTTTAGGAAGAGTAAGTATCGCTATATCAACATCATTTTCTTTCACAAACATTTCCATCTTATCAATATCATACACTTCAAGGCCTCTGATACTCATACCAATCAGCCTCGGATTGACATCAAACAGTCCAACTAATTTAAACCCTCTTCTTTCAAATGAATTATAATTAGCCAGTGCTTGTCCTAGATTACCTACTCCTACAACAATCATTTTATAATTTTGGTCTAAGCCTAAAATCTTGCTAATTTCTTGATGCAGATAATCTACATTATACCCATAGCCTTTGATATACCTTAATAATCAATATTTAAAAGTGTCATCTATCTCAATCTTAAAATGTTCATCTATCTCGTTAATTTTAGTGTATCAAAATATATGTGTTTAGTAAAGGTATTATAGCAACAAAAAAGAGGGTTGTAATTAAACAACCCTCTAGTTAATATACTAATTTAATTCTATAAAAACATTTGGTTTTACATTAATCACATCTACAACACTACTTCTAACCTCTTTGCCACAAACATATAATACTTTGAAAGTGTTAAAATATCTTTTATCCTTATATATCTTTTCATATGAGGATATTTTTTTTACCAACGTATTATTAAATCTCTCTATTTCTATCATTAATACACCATACTCACCATTCTTCTCTATACCTATTATAGCATCTGGTTTAACCTCTCCTAACTTAACTTCCCTTTTGAAATTCAGCACTTCATATCCTTTTGATTTAATCCACAAATAGCACATAGCAACCATATTCATGTGTTCAATTTGCTTTGGTCGTTTACCAGTATAATAGAAATACTTCTCACCTACACCACCCCTATACCGTTTAATATATCCATCGGCTATCATTGCTCTTAATCTATACATTGTCACACTATAAGATGGGTAAAATAGTTTCTGTACTACATCACTCTTACAAGGACATTTTGAAATAAACTCTAACGCTTTTAAATCACGCTCAGTAAGCATTTATCCCACCACCTATATTAAATCTATATTCTTAATATCATCTTTAGTGGCTTTAGATTCCTTCTTAGGTGTTTCTTTTATTTTATCTTGGTATGTGCTATAAGTAGCTTTTTTAGTTAGATATTCTTTTAATGTGGCTTCTATTTCTTTTGTGGTCATAAATAGAGATTGGAATATCACATCATCGTGCTTTTCATCATTAATGATTCCTCTGCCAGCTGGAGCAGTTTTTAATTCCCTACTGGCTAAGTAATTCCCATGACCTAATACTATCTCTGAATCTACATCATATTTAACTTTGAAGCAAATGGTAGTTCTTAAGTTGGCTTTTATTCTAGTGTCAAGAGTTTTGAAGTCTGGACGTTGTATGGTCAGCACTACACTTATATTTGATGCTCTACTTAAATTTAATAGTAGAAATAATAATTCGGTTGCACTTTTATCATTGAATAATAAACTATATTCTTCTATTATAAATACGATTGGCTTCATAGGCTTCTTTTTAAACTTAGCGTTATACTCTTTATAATCAACGCAATTGGCATTATTTAAGACTATATACCTTTTCATCATTTCCTCATGTATCTCAGCCATCATATTAATGCATTCTTCTTGGAATATTGTATATTTTGTGCAGTTACTTGCCCTACTAAATATTTTGGTAGTCACTCCACCCTTTAAATCAGCTATTCTCAGTTCACCTTTTTTTATATCACCTTTGGTTTGTAGAATAAATTGTACCAGCAGATGCCTTAATAATTCACTCTTACCACTTCCTGTAGAGCCTGATATAAGCATATGGCAATCACTACTATTTAGATCAATTGTTTCAATCTTTTCACCACTCATACTCTGGCTAAAACCTACTGCAAATTTCATAAACTCTTTCTGCAAGTATTCTTCTGTAAAAGGATATAACTTCCCCAATGCTTTATTAAAGGTTTGTATTATGACATTAAAATTATCAGCAATATCTATCTTAACCTTTTTCTTTAAGGCATTTTCAATCTCATCTTGCTTATTTTTAATCTGCTCCCCTGACAATCCAGCTGGAACATGATACACCTTTTGTTCTCCTATATCTGTTTTAATTGTTTTGATACATACAGGAACTTTTTCATCCTTAGTTACTAATCCTATCATTTCCCACATCTTATTTCTATTGCCCTCAAAATTATCCCAAAATGCTAACCCTACACTTCCAGCAGTAGTCACGATACTTGGAATTAATAAGAATGGAAATGTACTAGATAATGCAATTCCACCTACACCAGCCAAACACATTACTGCTAAGGATTCATAATCATTTTCTTTTTTATCACTCATAGCTACTTACCTTTTATGACAATATCGTAGAAGGACGTCGCTAGATATTTTCCAACCTTTCCGGATTCTCGTAGAAAATCATTTAAGTATGATTCTTCACCTTTTTCGTACTCATATTCATCCTCTTCGGGATGTGTAGCCTTATAAAGTTCATAACACCCTTTTATAAGACCTTCTAATGTTTCATACGGATTATCAGTTGTGTGACCATATTTTTTAGACATACATATTACCTCCCTAGGGTATCAAATTAGGTATCAAATTGGTTTTAATACTGACATCTAATATTATCAAGGTATGGATAAGCCAATTTAGTGTTTACTATGAGGAAAGAGCGAGTGTAGTTGGAGCGAATGACGAATAGGGGTGCCGAACGCAACGCAAGGTTCCTACCCTAGTTAAAATTTATTAACTTTTTTGCAAATATACGACTAACTTCTCTTTGATTCATATTTCCCGATTCAATTGCATCAAGAAAATACAATATAGATTCTTCAATTAGCTCACTAGCATTACTGCTATTAGTTAGCAACTTAATAACTATGTCGTTCGTAACGGATATGTGTTTATCCATCTAATCACCCTTTCATGTACAGTTTATGGCTGTTTTGTGTTTATAACTATATTTATGTGTGTTAAACCACATATATGTGTGTTATATGGAAATATATTGTAATTTATGTTATTTTATATTTAGGGTATTTTTATATTTAGGGGGGTACATATGATAAGCTATAATCCACTATGGCATTTATTGATAGAGTTAGGCAAAGAAAGAAAGCATCTTAATGAGGAAATAGGTATCCATTGGAGTACAATAAAAAGAATGAAAAACAATGAATCTGTGAGTGCTGATACCCTAGAAAAGATATGCCTCCACTTTGATGTCCCTATAGAAAAAATTATTGAAATCAAAAAAAGCCCAAGTATATAAATACTTGGGTCAGTTTAATTTATAACATAATGAAGTTTTCTCATAGTTCATCCTATCGGTATTTAATCCAAATATGCGAACCCATTGTATATTAGAAATATCTTTATTGGCTTCTAATATAACTCTTAATTTTCCATTATACCTATCTCTTATATAATTCATCTTAGAAAATTTAATTTTATTACTATCAGAATCATATAACATGTATTCTATCTCATCATTCTCTTGAAATAGATAGTAATAATAATCTGTGTCATTATCATAATCTATACTCATATCAATAACTATAGAATTTCTATAAGTACTACCATTAAATTCAAAAGGTTCATCTATTTTATAAACATCTTTTATAACTGCATTGGTTCTTTCAGCTCCATCGCCAAACATATAACCTAATCCAATTTCTCCTACCATCATATTATCATGTGAATATTTGATACCTTTTTGAATTAAGGATGTCGCAATTCCTACTATAATCAAAAATACAATAACTCCGATAGTAATTAATGTACTAAATGCTTTCATTTGTTCCTGTTTCAATTTAACTTTTGCATACTGCTCTACCGCACTCGGTTCTTCTAACATGTGATCACTCCCCTATCATTCAAATATGCAGAATTTAATATATTATTTAAACAAGTATATCATAATTAGTTTAAAATAAAAATAAGTCGTCCATACTTTTATCAAAAAGGTGTTGGATATGAAAGATGAAGAGTTTCTAAAACAAGAATTTGAAGATATCATTAAGGCTTCTATATATGGATGTGACAATGGAATCCATCTAAAAAGCAAGTGCAGACATTGCTTGTTTAACGCTGGCTCATATCTTAATAACGAGATTGTATGCACTTTAGAGAATAAAAAATAAGGCTCTTAATAACTAAGGAGCCTTATTAATATATCACTTTTCTGATCGTCCACTTATGATCTGATACAAAGTAACGCAACTCCAATAATTGCTCTCTATCCTCTATACATATTTTGCATCCATAATCAATGGTATTTATACCAGCGTAATTGTTATCTTTAACGTATATAATACTATTTATAGTTGAAGTAACAAAACTTTGATCATCGTTTTCTAAACGAATTTTAAGCGGTGTAATTTCACCTAGAGAATTGAACTTAGATATCGCTTCAATTGGTTTGTTAGTAAAATCCATAAATCACCTCATATAATCGAACATATGTTTGATTAAAATTATAACAAAGAGGAAGATTTTTGTAAACGGGTAAAATTAAAAATAAACTTTATTTTCATGATGTATACCATGTTTCACGATACACCTATAGTTTTCCAGCAAATTTAATAATCAAACTCTCAACATTATCCTTAGTAAACTTCTTTTCTTTCCATATCTCAGGACTTCCAATGACACCTTTATCAACTAATTTATTTACTGCTTTTATGTACTGATCATCTACTGCTTTTATAGTACCAACTGGATTATTATTTTCTAAATGGCAAGAATCATAAAAACCTTTAAAATCTCCACCCCAATATAATCCTAATTTCTTACCTATGGCACCGCATTTACGCATGATGTCATCTGGATATAGGTTACCTACCTGATTATTATAGAAATCGAAAGCCAAACCATCCATATGTTTAGATCGTGTTATTTTACTAGCACCACTTTTAATCATTTCTTTCTGACGTTCTTCACTTCTCCAAGTTTCAGATATACCAATATTTAAACCTTGTGCTTTGCATTCTGCCAAAAATCTTAGGCATAATATCTTTGTTTCTGGAGTTAACTTATTTATATCTCTACAAGCTACCGTTGCCATCACTTAACCTCCGTACCTTTGTTATTATTCCCTCGTAATTGAAGTAATACATCTTTAACCTTCTCTGGAATCGGTAATCCCATTTCAGAAGCATTTTCTAAAATTGAAAGTCCTTCATTACAAGCAAAAAATGTAATAACAATCTCTCTCAATGGTATACCAACCCCCATACTTGTTTGTAAAATATTGGCTATAACTATCATTATAAAAATGAGTACCTTTTTTATGATACCTTTATAACCAATTGCTGATGATAATTTTTTATTGTAAATAGCTTTTAGTAAACCTGTGATATAATCTAATATAATAAATATCACAAGAGCCATTAATACCTTATCCCATCCACCAAGCAAACCTATAATACATCCACCTGTTGTACCGAACAAGATACTTATACCGTTAAATAACTTATTCATTTGTTCACCTACTTTCTATTAAAAATGAGCACAAAAATACACCTATTTTTATAGGTGCTTATTATTTCTCATCCGCTAATTCATATTTTTTAATACCAAGTGATTTTCTGATTTCTCTCTCGGTCAATCCTTGTTCTTTAATAGCTTTTTGGACTATATTCCTAATATTTTTCATACAATTTAATTTCGTAGGTTCTACATTATTCTTCATCCAAAAACCCTTCTTCTTCTAATTCCTCTTTTAATTCTTTCATACTTTCAGCCCATGAACGTTTAGGCAATTTACCTTCTCGCATTAGTTTTACTTCTTTCATACTTTCTCTGAGTGATTCCTCAATAGTACAGTATCTTTCAACTGGTTGATTCATATAGAATTACCTCCATTCATCAAGATATTCATCTATTATAGTATACATCATATAAATAATTCATCAAACCTAACTTTCTCATTATACTCTTCCAAATCTTCAATCGTTCCATTTTCATAAATCGCTTTCAATTCCTCAACAACTATCTTCTCGATAGCAAACGCTTTAGCAATATACATTTTTCCTACACGTTTCATGTTAATAAAATATGTAACATCTGTTACGGTATCATATAATCCATTAGAATATTTCCATTCTATTGAATCAATATCACCATCTTCAAATGCCTCTATAGTTAAGTTAATCAATGCTACGTCATCTGTATTGAATCTTTGTACACCACCACAGTTTCCATAAGGAAAATTCCTACCAATTTCATGTTTATATGAGTCAATAGTCGCTATCTTCGCATTTAAAATGTCGATTTTACTAGGTTGTGGCTCTTCTATTTCTATCTCTTTTCTAGTCAAATATTCTTCTTGTGTCAAAATCTCAATCTCACTCTCTAAGAACCCTGAATTTATTGCATTTTGGATTAAAATTTCGTCAGGGTTTTGAGAACCATCAATCACTGTAGTAGTATTTTTTAATACACAATATTTCATTGTTCATCCCACCCTTTAATCATGATAAGAAACTAAAAATCTTAATTCTGCCGTTCCAGTAGCACCTACTCCTGTTTTTGTCCAATTAATATCAAAACTTGTTGTTGTAATATTTGTTATGCTCCCAATCGTTCTATCAGCAGATCCAGCATTAGAAAAAATACAAAGAGCCGTCCCAATGAGATAATTACCTGTATCGCCTGCGGTATATGTGACCTGTGGGTTAAATCCTTTTGAATACATACCCTGGCACCATTTTTTCGTACCTTGTACAACACCGAGCACGAAAATTGACTTTATCTCTCTCGCTGAGGCTTTTGCTACAGTTTGAATTCCAGTTAGAGAAACATCTCTTGTTACGCTTATTATTTCTGTTGTATTTTCAGCCAAGTGTGCATCAATATTACCTTGTAAAATGCTTATTTTACCCTGATTATCTTTCGTATTTTCTAATAATTGACCATATATATCATTAAAATTATCAGCGTGATTAGTATCAGCCGTTGTTAAAATTCTTAGATTCTCATTAAATGCCATTACTTAACCACCTTTCCTTGTAAAATATAAACCTTACTTATTTCATCGTATAAAAAAAGCACCCTATCCCCTGTTATTGGTGAATAAAGTGCATTTCTAAAATATCTATTCAATTCTACTTCTGTATCTTCTCCATCGAATAAAACTTTACTATTTGCTTTAATTGTAGCAAACTTAAACGTCATATATTAACCACTCTCCTTGCTATATGCTTCATCCTTCCCCCTACTCTACATTCTATTTCCCATGATGTTTCTATGTATTTATTATCAATATCACCATATTTTACATATAAGCAATTTAGATAACTATGTACTGGATTTATAGCCGATTCAAATTCAAGATGGCTATAAATCTGGCTGGCATTATACGCATCTTTTTTACATATATCCTGTAGTACATTTATATCCACAACATCAACAACTTCCTGAGCATCAACATTGGGAGATGTATTAACTGTGCTTGTGAGGCTATCAACTCTATTATTCTCATATCTAGCTATTAGAGGGGGATTTATATTAGGGTTATTTGTGTATCTAATAAAAATATTTGGTATATTAAATAAATCCATATCTTCTCTAACAGTTTTATGCAAAATACTTCCCTTACCTTCTTTATACTCAATTTCAATATTCCTATCGCTTGGCAATACGTATTTTTTAGCTGAAAATACTCCATTAACATCAACATAAAGTGAAGTGTAGTTAATACTGGATAGCAGATCGTTGATAATCTCAATTATTGGTGTACCCACTTCAAACTCTTTATTAATAGCACTAATAAATGTACCTTCCTCAATATTATAAGAATGTGTACCTAATAACCTTTTGACTTCTGCAATGATATTGCTCCCCTGTGGTAAAAAGTATCTTGTTTGCATCTTATCCCTTTGTAATAACACTATAGGGCTATACGCATATATATCTCTATATATTAAATCCTCATTCTTATCCTTGTTTGGAGAGGTTATTATATATATACCTAGCGGATAATCAATATTATTTAACCTACAAATTACTTTAATCCTATCATTCATAAAATCAATACTATTATCATTTTTCATTTTTAGGTTAGCAGTACTCTTTAACGTAAAAAGAGAGCTATACGTAATCGTACAACTCTCAATGTTAAATAAAGGTTTTATTAAATTATTATTTTTATCTAACAAATGATACTTAAAATCAATGGCTCTCATCCTTGTACCACCCCAGTCAGTTTTATACTTCCATCTAATTTATATTTACCATCAAGATAAATAACGTTGATAGATGGCTTTAATCCGTTACTGAATAACATATCTTGTATATCAAAATCAACTTCAATTAAATTAACCTCTATGTTGTAAGCCTCCAGATAATCTTCATAATTATCTTTTATATCACCCACTATAAAACCAAACATCTGCCTACCCATGTAATCCCTATAAGATAAAATAGTATTTCTTGTTAGCATATCCATACATGAATCATATTCATTTCTTTCAATAAAGAATGATAATTTAGCCTCTGTGTAGCTTTCAATACCTACTTCAATTGTTGGCTTAGTACATCCAGCAAATACATTATATGAAGTTTTTCTAACCTTATTAAATTTGCTTTGAGGATTACTATTAATTATGATCTGATTAGTTGGATTAGTTGTATCGGTAAGAATATAATCATTCACATTAGTTGTTATAGAAACGATGTCACTATCTGCTAATTCTCCACTAGTTCCAACACTTCTAACTTTATAATAGTATTTTGTACCTTCCCCAATTGTATAATCTGTAACACTATCAATTGAAAGCAAGTTATTAGCTATTCTAATCCAATCAGTTCTATCAGTTTTTCTATAAATAGAATTGTGACTAAATATACTTACATCTGGCGCTGTCATTTCAATAACTGCATTATTACCTTCACCATAAATTAAAATATTGGGTTTAGATAACTCGGTATATTGTATAGTAAATTGTTTAGTCGCATAATCGCTCCATAAATCCCAACTATTTTTTATTCTAACTTTAACTATGTACGTTGTGTTATTGGCTAGGTTATTTATAGTTTTATAGGATTTGTTGGCACCTATTTGTGTTATCTGCTCTACTAAAACATTCGCAAGAGTCCTGATTTCAAGATTATACGATGTTTGTTCTATACCATTATAATTCCATGTAAAGTTAGGCAGAGAAGTACTATATAATGTACTTTGATCTAAGGTAGGTGGATTAGGTTTTCCGTATACTTCAAATGATACTGTTTTAGTTGTTGTCAATCCGCTAGTTGTCCACTTGCAAATTAATTCTAAAGTACAAGTACCAACACTTAAAGTATTAGCTTGTATTAATATTTGTTTCTGGGTAGTTCCTGTATATGTCCTAATAGTAACACCATTTTGTTTTACGTTTAGCGTAAATTGATCAATATTTTGACCTTCCCAACTAACTGTAATTTGTGATTCTCTATTCTGGGGAATATTACTAGGCTCCAAACTTGTAATAGTAGGTGTAAGATGTACATTAAATGTAACCCAATCACTAAAATCACCTTCTGTATCTGTTGCAGATATCGCCTTTACTCTCCAATAGATTTGTGAACCAGTAGGAAATGTATTAGCTGGAACATTACATTCACTTAAAGCACTTTCAGCAGATATAGTATTTACTGCTCCACCAATTCCATTTTTCCATTCAATCGTATATGATTTTTGGATAGAGCCATCGGGACAACTATAAACCCATGTAAATTTATTAACATTGTTTGAGTTAAGATATATGTTCTGTGGAGTTAAAGTTGATACAGATGGTTTAAAAAACTCAGGTTTCCAATCAACATCAAGATATGCTTCATTTGCACTTCCACGACTACCAATAGAAAGTGTGCTTCTCACAATAGTTGAACCTGAAGATATACTTTCCAATGAGGTCGTATAATTTGTAACTGCACTTGCACTGTAGCTTACATTATAATAATCAGATGCACCTACAACGTTACCTATTTTACTAGGAGTATCTAATATAGTAGTCGCCCATCCTGAACTACTGCTATTACTTCCATATTCTTTGTGGACATACTTATAACCAACACTCCAGCCAGCATAATAAGATGTATCTGAAGTATTGCCTACATACAGATACACTGTAACTTTATCTATATAGTTGATGTTGTCAATTATTTTAGGATGGTAAAATGGAATATCAGAATACCCATAATAATAAGAAGTGGAATTTCCGCTTTTTTTAGCCGTAAAAACTAAGGATGATGTATAACTCCCTGTTGATTTAAATATTTCTCCCATTTATCCAGTCACCCCCCCTAGTTTATTAAATTGATTATTTTTATATGGCATATCCTTTAGTACTCTTGTTATTTCATCCACTTTACTCATTAAAGCATTCACAATACCACTATCTGTATTATTGTTATTGTTAATAATTTCTTTAGTTTGTGTGTGAGTAGATACTTTATCACCACTACTTAATCTTACTAATTCAGCCCCATGTTCTCCAACTAATGCTAATCCACCTCTGCTATATAATGTACCTGTGGCATGAGCTGGAATTGTGCCAGTTCCACCAGATAAAGAAGCTCTTCTTCTTTCATATTCTGCATCCTTTGCAAGTTTTTGATCTAAATACCTATCATAATTTGATAATTTTCTTTGTATCTCTTTTTCATTAGCTAAACTCTCACTAGCAAAAGATTTTCTAATACTTTCTTCATATTTTTTCATTTCTCTTTCTTTGAAAGTGGTATATGCTTTTTCTATACTATTAAAAGTATCTTGTGCAGTATTAGTAACAGTTTCAAAAGAATATTTAATCTCGTCATTGCTCTTTTTAATCTTACCAGTTAAAAAATTCATAACACCATCGCCAGTAGTACGTACCTTGTCAAATATAGGTGTAATCTTTTCAACTAATGGATTTATGTACTCATAAAACTTGCCAATTATATTAAGACTAACTCTAAAAGGTAAAGTTGCAACTTCTATAACTTTCATTATATTTTGTACTACAAATCCTATAGATTTACCTAGATTCTCAATCATTTCTTCATTTGATTTAATGTACTCAATAAAATATAACTTAGCATCTGTAAGAGCTGGTAATAATCCTTTACCAAATTTACCACTTACAGAATCAATAGTATTTTCTAAAGTTCTCCCAACGTTGGCATACTCCTCTTGTGTTCTGTTGAAATCCCCCTGTGCAGTTTTAGTATTTTCAAGTATATAGTTATATCTCAACGTTGCTTGCTCTGCTTGTGTCATACTCTGCCAGGCTTTATCTATACCTTGGCTAAGGGCATATGCTTGTAAATTAACAACACTCATTACTATACCAAATTGTTTAATTGGTTCTGTTTCCCCTGTGATAGCTGAACGTAAAGCATTAAATGATTCCTCAGTACTTTTATTCCAAAAAGATGATAAGTCCGCTGATAATTGAGTTAGGTTGATACTCATATTTTTAATGCTATCATTAGCTAATCCAGAAGGTTTTAAAATAGCTCCTAAAGTACCACTATATTTTTTAGCTTGTAATTCACTAAGTCCAAACGCACTTGCAGTATTCTTCGCCCAATCATTAACACTATCCGCTCCATCTTCAAAAGTTACATCAATTACGTTCTGCACTTCATTCAATGCACTAGCAGTTGCAATACCTTGTTTAACAAAATCTTGTAATGCTTGTATTGCTTTTCCTATTGCTTGTACTGCTAACTGTATAAACTGTACTGCTAATGCACCAATAGCACCACCGAGAAGTCCAGCCATACCAGCACCGCCACTCATAACTCTACCCATATCTCCTAAACTTACACCAAATATTTTCATATCACCAATGCTGTTTCTTAGTGTTGAACCAAGATTTCTAAAACTTAATCCACTTCTATTCGTGTTAGTTTCTGTTTGTCTAACAGTAGTATTTAATCTGTTTAAATCTGACTGAGTTCTTTCTACTCCATCGGTTCTAATCCTTATGTTTAGTGTGCCCAAATCTAAACCTTGCATATCATACCCCCTTTCCAAAAATTTGTTTTAATCGTTCCATGTCAGGCTCTTTCTTTCCAGTGGCTCTTTTTAATAATTTCATTCCTTCTTCTGTTTTCATTAGATTGTTTACAATGGAATGTTTATATAAAAGCATAAACTCATCACATACAAGATTTTTAACTTCTGCATAATTCATTCCAGTAAAATCTAAAACTGCTTTTAAAAGTGAAATGTAATTGTCGTCCTCACTTCCAATAACCTTATAAATAAAATCCCCACCAGTACCACTATTATTAGATGGTAAAGTAGGGATTAAGAGTTTGGGTTTGCCATTACTTCCTCAACGAATTGAAAGTATAGATTTATTATTAAAATTTGCAAATCAAAATCTATTTTCTTTATAAAATCTATATCAATTTCTTTATTTTCAAGGTTATTATTTAGAATTTTTAATACTATATCTTCTGTTAGTGCTGTGATTCTTTCTAAGTTGCTTTGTTTACTATTTTTTACTTTTATAAATCTCTCTAGCTCAATTAAAAATCCCATGTTAGGTTTTAATAAATGTAATTTTGTTTTCTCTTTATCATTCAATGTAAATTCCCATGTTTTTTGTTCGAATACACTCATATCAAAACTTTGCATTATACATCTCTCCTCTTAATAAAGGGGCAATTAAGCCCCTACTACTTCTTCTGAAATTTTAACTAATCTATCTTCAGTATTCATGCTAAATGCTTTAAATTCGCAACCAATTGTCGTAGCCTCTGCTCCAAATACAAGTGATAATCCATTCTGATTTTTACCTTTGAGAGTAATTCTTATCTTCTTACCATCATCTTTGGTATGAACAAAATGTACAAAATAATATTTATTTATGTAGTTTTTAATTCCACCAATTTCTATGGTGCGTATTCCATTGACTTCATCTTCTGTTACTTTTCCAGTTTGAACCATCTTATCAATAGTTTTAGTGTTCCACGATAAAATGTCAGCAGTTAATTTTACTTCCTCTTTAATTGGGAAACTCTTAACGACTTTACCTTTTGAGTTCTGAACCTCTTTCCATTCACATGAATATTCAAGTGTTGTATCATCACTTAGTTCCCCTATTCTATTAGCTTCTACTTCTATAGTTGCATCATCTGGAATTACATCTGTAAATTCTACTAAGTATAAATCACCACTACCAAGGGTAATTTCTTCTTTATTTGCTAATGCCATATTATTACCTTCCTTCTCTATAAGTTAAAATAAAAAATCCCTTTAATTGGAAAGTGTTTAAGTCTGAATCTTTTAGACTTCCACCACCATTAAGGGATACATTTTTAATACTATTTAATTGATTGTGCTTACTTCCTATTGTTAATAGGATTTTTTTTACTTGCTCTAATATCTGCTCTGCTACTATGTAATCTTTGCTTATACATGTTATCTCTAACCTTGCTTGTGCTTTAATGCCATTACTTGTTAGAGGAATAAATTTATATACAATACAATTACAATCTTTATTTGTATCATACATATAAATTTTATTGTCAATAACAGTAGGATTTAATAAGGCATTAAGCTCTGAATTTGTTTTAAGCAAGTTTAGTATTTCATCTAATACCATATTCCACCTACTCTCTAAAACAATTAATAATCTCTGTCATGTTTTGGTCAACTGCATCTTGTAGATATGGTCGTTCTCTCATTTTAGATGTGCCACTATGTACTGCTGGAGCATATTCAACATTAGTTCCAATGGATACACTCATATTATCATTATCAACTTTATGTGTAATGCTTGCTCTTAGTGTTCCAGTATCTATTGCTTTATTTTTACCCTCTGTCAATTGTATCTTGGCTTCATTTTCTATGAGTTGACCAGCTTTCTCTAAACCCTTTTCTATCGTTTCTGGAAGTATCTTATTAATAAAGTTGGCTAAATTGATAGTTATATTATTCATATACAATCACTTCCTTTAGGATTAATTGAGTTAACTTTCCAATAACAAATGATTCAATTAGATATTCTTCACTACTAGAAACTAACTTATATTGATATTTTTTTTCAAACTTATCATATCTAGTTAATCCCATGGGTTGATGTAATATATACGTTTGGTCACCTATTACTTTAAATAATTTTTCTTTAGCAATACTTACATCAATAGTATCAATATCTTCCCATTCATCCTTAGGATTTCCATAGTTATCATATATGGTTACTTTCTGCTGAAGGGTAAATTCTTTCATATTAGAATTAATCATAATAACTTCACCCTCTTAATAAATTTATCCAATTGAGCATTAATATACTGCGGATACTTATCACTATAGGATTCGCTCATACCAGATGCTGAGATACTATTAATTCCTTCGTTTCCTTTACGATTTAATTTAACTATAACTATATCAACTAAAACATTATCCATTGCTTCAATGTATGTTAGTTTAGTTATAGTTTCTATTTCCTTCTTTGTCTTGGTTATCAAAAGATTAATAAGAGCATCATTTTTGTTATCTGATAATAACTTAATTTGTTCTAAGAGTTCCATCATCCCTCATTCCTTTCTATAAAAATAGAGAGGGAATTATATCCCCCTCAGATTAAACAGTTTTGGCTAATTTAACTACTTTACTTGCATCTGTAAGTGCTACTAAATGACATTTACGTCCATAGATAGTATTTTTACGGATGTTCTCATCTCTCTCCTGTGCAACTTCTGAACCTTTCTTAGTAAATACAGTAACTGCTGATTTTTTAGCTAAGAATGCTGTATCAGCTGGAACAGATTTAGAAGTATAAACTGGAACATTATTGATAGTCCCTATGTATCCTGTTCTAACAAACCCTTCAACATATTTAAGGTCATCTTTAAGATTCTTTCTAATTTGTGCTTTCTGAGCTGGATTAATTAATAGGAATAAACCATCTTCATCCTCACCAAATTCTGCTGTAGCATCAACAATTGTATTAAAGTCAATACCGCCAGTTGGATAATTCATTATGTTTGTAGCTTTATCTAGTTCAGCATAAAACTTACTTGTTAATTCATTTACCATATTAGCTGACATCTTTTCTACACCAGTTTGTACTAACATAGGGTCTTGCATTGCTTGTTCATCAAAATAAGGAAATCTACCTTGTACATATTTTACTTCGTATTCAAATTCATCAAAATCAACTTCCACATCATCTAATGCTTGATTCCCTTCACCCATTGCTACGTCACGAACAGAACCCGTAGCTTTGTAACGGTGTTTCATAATTTTCATACCAGCAGAACCTTCTAAAGTGTTATCTGCTGTAAAGAAAGGTACTACAGATAATTGAGTATCAATCATATTGTCGATTTTGTTTTCTAAAATAAAGTTTTCATAAATTGTATGTGCCATAATTATTACCTCTTTCTTTGCTCAACCTATTAAGGGAGCATACGTTTAATTTTTTTTAATTTTTCGCATAAAAATAAGCCATAGGATGTATCATTTCACCTTGGCTTTCTTACTTGTTTGTTAATTGCATATATAAATCTTTATTATTTTTATAAAGGTCAGTTTGTTGTTGTATGGTCATTTTATTAAACTGCTCTTTTGTAATCTGACCATCAAGCCCAACAGTGCTAACTTTTGGATTAGAAGTATTTAATCTCTTCTCGATTTCAATTTTGACCATGTTTTTAAATATTTTATCCAGCTTTTCAATACGTTCCATCGCTTCATCAGCATCATCTGATACAACTACATAATCAACTAGGTTGGCATCTAATCCTCTATTGGATAGTACTTTTCCAATCTCTACTTTTGTATTAGTGAGCCTAAATTGTTGTAACTGATCTTCTAACTCCTGAATGCGCATATCTTTTTCTGCTTTGGCTCTACCCTCTTCATCAAGGGCAGATAGTGATTTATTTTTAGCCATTTCTTTCTCGAATTTCTTTTGCTGAGTTTTTAATGCCTGAGCAACCCTTTTATCAGTCTCGCTCTGGATTAATGCCAGCATCTCATCTTGAGTATATGTTTTATTTTCGTTTGTTTCTAATTCCTCTTGCTCTACGTTAACGTTTTGATTATCTTCCATTATTTATACATCCTCTCTTTAGTTGTGCACTTTTGCACACCCCTATACGTTTTAATTTAGTTGTTTCTTTTAAGCCTAACCCCTATTATAAAAAGGCATAAAAATAATCCCTAGTTAATAACTGGGACTGCTATACTTCTACAATTTACATGGAATGGTGGATAATTTACCCCTTGTATTGCTTCACTGAAGTTGTAAATGTTTCCGTTCTGCTCCTTGCATATATCACTCGTTCTACTATCTAGTGACGCTAAAATTCTATACTTCTCATATCCGTTATCTATATAAGATTTCATTTGCCCACTATTGAGTACACGCATATTTTCAGTGCGGATTAATCTTTCAGCATCTGAATAAGCTACACCAAATCTATCTCTAACAGCTCTTGATGCTTTCCTAACATCTTGACCAGTGATAGCGGTATTTATAATACTCTTCTCAATTTGCTCTCTTAACTTATCCTTATTTAGCCAAATACGGTCACTATAAACTGCACCTTTGAAATTAGCATTAACAATATTTTTTGCTATATTATCATTAAAAATTGTCAAGCTAGTATTGAGATTATATCCATCATTGGTACCTATGTATGATTGTTTGTAGCTATCAAGGAGCGTTGATTGTATATACTCCTGTTCAATCGTACCCAGTTTATATAATTCACGCTGTATGGTGTCCTGTAATGCTCTAAACCTATTCATTTTATATAAGGTAGATGCTGATATTTCACCATCTTCAAGCATTGATAACCATAGTTTTGTTATCTCATTATTGATGGATTTATTGGCTTGTTTATAAATGGATATTACCTTTTTTTCTAATGCTTTAGTATTCTTATTATAGATATCATCTAGTAACCTTTCTTGCCAGTAATTACTCATCAACATCACTTCCCATTAGATAGGAGTTGATCTCATTTTCCTTTGCTATTTTCTCCATCTCTTCCTCTACATCTGATACAAAAGGTAATTGTGATAATAATGTTTCTCTGCTTACAAATGGTAATAACTTAGAGAGAGCATCTGATAGTACAGTAATATCTAATGGGATATTTCTTACAAAGGTAATTGCTATATCATTGAAATTATAAGTACTGCCAGTGACAGATAATATATTACATATCATTTCAATTCTACGTATGAGGGCATATTTAAAATATGATTCCTTGATAGCTGTTAGTTGTTCTAATCCCATCATACCCAATCTTGCTTGTGTTGCAGATGTATGCGACTTAGTATCTAGCAAGTCATTAACATAGCTAAATTTATGTATATCCTTTTCTAAACGTGATTTATAGTTCTCGGCTTCAATATCATTAGAATCTTTATTAAGGAATTGTATTGCTGACTGCATACCTTCTTGAGCATCTTCTATCTGGATAATACGTTTCTCTTTCATTGACAATATGTCAGTATCCTCAAGATTAGTGTTCTTGAATACTAGATATGAATTATTTAACTCTTCTCTGGCATTAGCAGTATCTGAGAGTGATAAATCATACCCATCAACCAATGGTATAACCTTCTCAAAATCTCCAAATGTATCATTGTTATTTTTATATACATTAACTGGCACTTCTCCAAAATAATGTGATATGCTATCTATTAATACAGTACCATTCTTATTTTTTTCATAGGATATAATCTCACTATCTGTATACACCTCAATGTTTGTTACCACCTCGTCGGTAAGAATATCCTTGGTATCAAAAAATCTTATACAGTATAATAAATCCTCTGATATACTATTGTCATAAATTGGAATAACTGTTTGTGGATTGATTGTACTAAATCTAATCACTTTATCCTCTGATAAGTATAGTAGCTCATATGCTATGCCATATATACTCATATCAATAGCCAATTGCTGATTTTTAGTAGATTCATCATTGTAGCGAAATATAGCTGATAATTCTTCTAGTAGAGCTGAATCTTTACTCGTATATGTAACTGGCTTACCAATAAAATAAGCAGATACTATATCACTAATGTACTTACCCCAAGGAGTAGCTATTTTCACATTAGGTTTAGTTGTATCTGCAAATGTACGATTTATTATGGTATCATTTTTGCAATCATAATACCTTTTAAGTTTTTGTAATCTAGGAAGTTGGTTTGCTTTAAACACTTCTATGTATTTATCTATCAGCTCCGTTGTTAGTGCTTTATTTTTATCTATATAGAACATTTATTCACCTCTTTCTATAGTTTTATAGTTAATACTTTGGCTTGTTTCTTTATAATCTGTAGAGAGTATCTCAGGGCATCGATACAATGACAAAATCCATTATCCAATGGCTCATTTGTATATTCTCCAGTTTGTTTACTTTTCTTATAGCAATAGTTATTAAATTCATCTATAACATGGGTACATTTAGGATGCACTATAATCTCATATTGCAATAACTTCTGTAGTCCATGCTTAATACTATCTTTACCTTTTTTGCAAGGTGTAGCCCGTTCAATACCTAGTTTACGCAATTCTTGAATTGATTTAGGCTCTGCACAATCAAAGAATATCTTCTCTTTTCTTAGATTCTTACTAATTATCATTCTGGCTATATCAGTATTTAACATTCCTCTTTCATAATGCTCATCATAGATATATAATTTCTTATTTTTATCATCTACTACGCTACATATAAGAGTTGTAGGATCTTGATATCCAAAGTCACTTCCCAATGCAAGAAATCTCTTATCCCCTTTATCCTCATTTAACTTTTCTTGCCAATCAAATTCCTCAATATTATAGTGTGGAATTACAAGTTTATCTAAAGTGGCAAAATCGCCTTCTGCTTCAATCTTATATCTAGCTGGATTACGTTCCTTTAGACGTTCTAGTCGTTTTATTTCAGCTTCTGTACACCATTTATTATCTTTATATGTAGTTTTGAGAATAAAAGTATCTGGTGGAACTACTCCAGTATCGAATCCAAAATATTTATATACCCAATTTGACTTATCAACTGGATTGAATGAAAAATATATTTCTTTATTTTTCTTTTTACCCCTTAATGTACCATCTACGAGGTCAATGTCCTCTATATTAAACTTTGTGCATTCCTCAAACCACACTGTATCTATATCAACATATCCTTTAGCTTTCTCAGGGTCATCCATACCAGTCATTTTTACCCATGTTCCATTAGGCAATTCTATTGTATGATTCGATTTATTGATTTTGCATTGGTTATATAGTTGAAACTTATGTATACTATCTAAAAATAATCGCCAAATAGTGTCCTCAACTTTATTCCCTTCTTTCATAAGAAATAACATTCTACGTTTATCACTTAAACCTTTTATAAGTAGTTTATCTGATATAAAATATGATTTACCTGAACATCTACCGCCATAATAAACATTGTAACGATGTGAATAATCTATTACATGTGGAAAGTACGCTTCATTAAAATTTCTTTCGTCAATTTGTAAATCTATTTCTTGCTTTACCATCTAATATGAATCACCTCTCTTCTGGTTTAAAATTTAGTTGTGAAAATTATTGATACCCTTTAGAGGGGTACACCATTTCGAAAAGGGGGAACACCCACCTGTTCAAATAAAAAAGCTACCTCATTATCGAGATAGCTCATCGTTCTTGCTCATATTCTTTTATTAAATTATAAAATGTATTTCTCTTTAGATTTAATAACTCCATTGCTTTATTAGCTGTTATCTCTCTCTGTTTATACTGTGAATACACTTCTTTCCATTGCTGAGGATAATCTATTTTCTTCCTACCCTTAAACTTACCTTTTTGTTTGGCAATCGCAATCCCTTCTGCTTGACGTTCCTTTAAGTTGGTACGTTCAAATTCGTTTATTGCTCCTATCATAGTAAGCATAAGTTTTCCTGTTGGTGTACTACTATCTATATTCTCTTTGTTACTGACTAAGTGAATACCTTTTTTATTTAACTGTTCAACTATATTAAGCAAATCTGTTGTACTTCTAGCCAACCTAGAAAAGTCATGAATATAAATAGTATCACCTTCTCTTGCAAACTCTAACATAGCTTTTAACTCTTTCCTATTTGTATCTTTTGCACTTACCTTTTCAACAAACCATTTATCTATATTCCTTACTTCTAATGCTTTAACTTGACGTTCCTCGTTTTGCTCTATTGTAGATACACGCACATATGCTATATTCATACCCTCAACCCCTTTGATTGTTTGAATTAATTATAGCATATCTGTTTATTTAGAGTCAATAATTTACTAAAACAAATGTTTATTAAATTAAAATATAACTCTAAACAAACAAATATTGATATGCTTTATACTATTTGTTTAGAGTAAAGTCCAGATAAATAAATCATAGGGGTTTAAAACATTGGTTTTACTTGCTTATTCTTCCTCATTATCCTTAATAAATGATACTTTGATATTTTGTGTGGTTTTCAAATCTATCTGTGATTTATCGGTACACATATTATTTTCACCAAGCACCAGTTTAATAGCTTGTAATTGTGTACGTTTATCGCTATCATCCTTAATTAACTTAAGCAACTCTTTTTGTGCAACATCTCCAGCTACATGAAACTTATTTCTGCGTTCCTTTTGTAACTCATCCATGAAGTCATCTCGTTTATACCATCGCCAAATAGTTTCTCTAGCTACACCAATTTCTTCTGCAATTTCAGATTTACCTTTATCACTCCATACAAGCAATTGTATAGCTTTATACATTTGTTCTGTAATTCCTTCTATATGTTTAGGCATTCATATCACATCCTTTCTTACCTTAAATTAATTATTACTATATTTTATACTTAGTATTACTAAACATAAAAATTAAAAAATATATGTTGATTCATTAACATCAATGATTACAGATACTTTATCATTATCAGTAAGCCACTTTTTAAACTTTATCCAATTAACTAACCAATACTTCCTATGTAACTTTTTATTACTATTATCACTAGCCTTATCCCAAGCACTTAACAATCTTAACTTACTTTCATGGATATTGATATAGCTCTGCAAATCCTCAAAATGATACATGTAAATTATCTCACTTACAACATCCACCGTAGCTATGTAATCAGCCTCTGTATAATAGAACCATCCTTTTCTGCCAGTATCAGCATCTTGATACTTTTCTACACAGAAGTTACCATATTTATACATTTCTCCTTCACCCTTACATTCGTAGCTGGAAATACTCCCTGATTGTGCATTTTTTAATATGAAATCAATATCCTTTTTTTGATACTCTTTATCCAATCTAACATCTTTAATTTTATGTCCTCTATCAGTCATTACCTTCATAAATAAATTTTCTGCTCTAATTCCTACTTTGTTTGTTCTATTCCATGTTTCTGTCGTACTCATTAACATCATCCCCAATCATATTATTTTCTGATTGGAGTGCAAAACCCTCCTGTTTCGCATATGCTTATTACATTGCACTCACTTCTTGCATATACCCATTTTGTTACATAAAAATAAGGCATCATATAGATACCCTTCTAACATCCGTATTTAATTCTCATAGCTTCTTGCTTGATCTCTTTGAACGCATTTAAATATTCTCTCAGTTCTAAATCAGCCTTATACATCTGCTTAATCTCATTAAACTCCTGAGCATATTCTTCATCTATATACCCGAAAACTTTATTATTTTCATCCACTAGAAATTGAACAGGGATATCACTATGTGTCTTGATATAAGCCAGCATATTATAACTATAAATCTCCATCACTATCACCTCTCTTTAGATCATCTACCTCTTTTTTAAGTATCTTTATTGCTTCTTCATTCTCATAAACCTTACTAATCAAATTGTAAAAAGCAGTAAATAAAATTATGTATTTCAATACCACTAAAAATAACATTGCTCTTCACCCCTATCTTTATCAACTTTTGCAATTACTTCATTATTTCTATCAATTGCTTGCTTAGTCCTTTGGATAACATTATCTATATTCTTATCAAATCGCATATCCATATGTTTTCTATACGCCATATACGCATCTTTAATATCTTTATTCTCTTCCATAAGTCGGTCATTAGCTCTCTTTAAACGATTCATCTCGAGAGTTACAACCACCCAGACAGCTACCAATATCATACCTACTGCTAAAATAATAGTTCCAATAATCTCCATATCACTCATCACACCTTTCATAATTTTCATATAACCTTATATCCGTTTACATTACCTAATATAAATTTGTACTTACATCTACTTAATTTTTTATACTGCCTTATATAAACTAATATAAATTTGTGCATAATAAAAGCACCTTACCAGAAAAGTAAGATGCTCTATGTACTTGCTATTTACCATATTTAAGTTGTGCTTCCTCAAATGGTATTCCAGCTATTTCAATTGTTCCATGATTTTCGCAATTGAATGCTGTTATTGTAGTATATTCTCTTCCTTCTGGAAGTGGTTTATTTCCATTCATAAACCCTGAATCTACTGGTTCAATAGTTAATTCGCTCTTACATGTAGGACAAATCTTTTTCTCCATACCTTTCACCCCCTCTCATGATATTATTGTACTACTATTCAAAATAGTTGTCCAAATAAAAAATATTTTGTCATGTGTATGCGAACGTACTTTATAGCTATATATATATAAAATACACTCTGCCAGTTAGTGTAAATGTACCCCTACTATAAGAGTAATATTAACTTGCTAATAAATCTGTATTTCCCCATTTATTAATCATCTTGACTACTTCATATAGAGTAGAAACATCTACTTTGCTAAACTTATTACCTTCACCAATAATAGTAAATATCTTATCAAACAATACACTTTGCCTAAGTTTATCTAGGTTCTCACAATATATTTTTATCCTATCAATAACTTCATCTTTAGATAATGGTTTACTCGGTATTTCTTCTATATCAGGCTTATTATATGTAGGATTGGGTTCTCCACGTTCCGAAGAATTCTGCGTATCGATATTCCCAACAACCTCTCCAGTAACAGTATCAATTGTATTTTCATTAATAACAATACTATCTTGCTTCTGCTTTTCTTTCTTCTTCAATTTTTTATTTACTCTATCAGATAATACATTTTTCCTTCTATTTGCTTGTTGAGATTCTATACAATTATCATAAAACTTTTCCTTGGGGAAATAATAATTATTAGCTATACCATGCCTACCACTATTGATTATTATATAACCATTATCATACAATTCATCAATTTGCCGTTGAACTGTTCTCTTTATTTGATTTGTTTCACTAGCTAATACACCCAAAGAAGGATAGCATTGATTATTTTCTGTATTTCTATGAGATAACAATACACAATACATCATAGCTACTTGCATATTAGTTTTATAAATTATCTCCCTGATTAATGGATTATTAAATTGTAAAAATCCAGTCATAACAAACTTACTTTTATCTACTACTTCCCATGTAACTTTTTCTTCTTTATTCATAATATCAGATCCTCTCATTATATAGTTGTAATCCAATAACAATAACAACTTTACATTTGTCACTGGATTCTTTTATTCTTTAACCGACATTATCTTGGACAATTTCAATTGTGCAAGTAAGTATTCATCTAATATATTCATTTAATAGATTCATATAATATATTAATATAGTTGGTGGGACATCTATGTCACTATATATAAGGACATCAGTGTCACTAGCTAGTGTCATCTATGTCACTCTATATAGTGTCAAGAATGTCACTAGGGTTTATTAGTGTCATCAGTGTCCCTATGCTTACTATTTTTACACCATTGACAATAAGCATCATAACTCTCTGTTCTATTAAATGCCCAGAATGGTTTATTAGTTTTTTTATGAATACCGGTATCTAATACTATGCATCCTCTACTAACATAAAATTTTGCTTGTAATGGATTATATATGTAAATCATTATAATCAGCTCCCATCCTATTTATATATGTAATTGCTACCTCCACTCTCCTCCTAAAAATAGAGATAGCAACACATTTCAACTTACATCTGCCACTCGACAATAATTAAATCACCATCACCATCTTCAGGACAAACATGATAAGGCTCACAAATTACATAGCTACCTTCATCCATATAAAATCCACAAATATAATCATCATGGTTTATGTATTGTCTTAATGCTGGTATCCAATCTTCTATAGTTTGTATTAAGTCAGAGTATTCAGTAGAATACATTTTTTTATCCTGTTTTATTTCCTTGATATAATCCTCTGCTTTTGTAATGTGCTCGGCTATCGTTCCAACATCTTCTAAATCGCATAAATTTACTGTATTCATTTTTATATCTCCCTCTCATCATATAGTGGGGATTTACAGGCATCCCCTAACCTTATATGTAATTGTTATGCCGTAATTAGGCAGTGACTAATTTCCACTCATATTTACCACTCATATCAGATGATTTAACATATTCATGTTTAACTGGATAGATTTCTTTATTGCTACCATCAACCTCATTATATGACTCAATAATTTGTAAGTACCCATCATAGATTGTAACAATACCAACGGATACATGCTTAAAACTTTCTGACTTTTCATCGTATTGTAATGTAGCAATATCCTTACATTCTAATCCTACTGGATACTGGAAAAATAAGCTGTTTTTATATGCTAGGTATAAATTGCTAATCTTATATGTAATATCCTTGCTGTTTAAATTGAGTAAATCCGTTAAACATAAATCTAGCTGGTATGCATCCATGTTCTCCCTAAGTGTGAGGTTGTTATCATTGTTAATCAGTGTTTCATCTGCAAGCTCTACCATTTCATATAAACCTTTTGGCTGTATAGTGATTCCAGCGAAAGTATCATCCTTTGTCATCCTACTTACTAGATATTCCATTTCCTCACCTATCGATGATTGCTCTATGGCTCTCTCTACTTTCTTAATGGCAATATCTAATAGATACTCCATACTCACCACTTGATTTGCTACCTCTGTGTTTCCTACTTTAATCGTTTTTTTCATTTTAAAATCCCCTTTTCTTAGTTTAATTTTTTATTTTTATACTTGTATTTATATTTAGTTTGTGTTAAAATACGTTTGTATAGTGAATCATCAACACAAAAAAATATCTGAAATTATTAAAAAGCTATTGTATAGTATAATAATTTGTGTTATACTATAGGTAGTAATTATGTGTTTATTTAAAAAATAAGGATGTCGCACTACTAATCCTATAGATTTTCGTGGGCAACTATGTAAAAATAGGTCTGACTTTGCACTCAACATCCCTTCCTTTAGGACACCAATAAAAATTAGTTCAAGCCCCTTGTATCAGTTGATGCTCATGGGTTTGTTTTTGCGTTGTTTTTAAATGTGTGGTACTTTTTATTGATATAATATTTCTTCTTCTGTTAAATACATCTATAAATACTTCTCTCTGAGTTTTATGTAGAGCATTTAGTAGTTTTACAGTTATATCACTCTTATTATTTTTTACCATATGATACATAATTCCATACATAGTGTCTGGTTTAACTGTACTTCTACTTATGTAGTTGTGATAATATTTAATTACACTATCAATCTTTCTGTATTTTTCTTTTTTCTCTTCATCATCATCTTTATTATTGGATGATTCACTTTCTATTTGATTTATCTTTTTGCACATTTCGTTTACATAATCAAATATTTTTTGTTCTTGTTTTCTATCAGCTTTTGATGGATTTAGTTTTTTAAGTAAAGATAATAAACTAACATCTTTTCTCTCATTTGCTCTTGGTAGAGTACTCATTACATTATATAAATTATCCATTGAACATTTATAAGGCTCTACTCTTCTGCTAATCGTTTTACTTTGACTGATATATTTAAAAAACATTGGTTTTCCTACTTTAGTTAGTTGTACATTAGTTATATTGTTAATTTCTGTTTCTAGGTCAATGGGATACATTTTTTTAGCTAAATCAATACATACCGTTGATAGAACAGTAGCTACATCAACTTTTTTTAATAGCTCCTGTAGTTTATCCTGTTTATCACCTGTATTAAGAAGATCATAGTAAGCCGACATAACCAACTGAGCATCATTAACGCATAATCCTATATTTTTTTGACTTGTACTTAATTGATTATCAATCTTATACATATTCTCAAAGTTTACTTTATAATTTATAGGTTTTAAGGTACTACCGTCTGAATTTTTAATGTCATTTATACATGGCTTATACTTGCCAAACATTTCTTTACAACGTTCTGTCATAGCTATATTATCAAAAATTACAATACTATCTGAATCATAATCAGCAGAGCTCCATATGTCCTGACAAGGGTAATTGATAGCGTTAACACATACTATATTTTTGGTTAAATTAAAGTATTTATTTATAAATTCAACTTCTGTGTTGCTACCTATATAGATATTAGATGGAGAAGTATGAGGATTCCGCATACAAACTAACTCTTTATCATAATCAAATAGTGTTGTTGAGATCTGATTGTCAAATAACAATAAACACCCATCTTCTTTTTTCCATCGACCTATGGCATGTAATAAATATTCCATCGGATTACCAAGTAGAACGCAATAATCTCCATTTAAACGTACTTTACCTTTTTTCACTCGCTTAACATATTTGCTTATTATCCCTTTTCTAAAATTCTTAAAAACTGGTGTACTCATAAAATTATTATTGTGTTTTGCCAAATCAGCCATCATCATATTGCTATTATTGTTATCGGCAGTAGTTATGAGATGTTCAATAAACTTATCATCATCATTCTTTAGATTATTAATATAATCTCTTTCAAATTTTGTTATGCCCTCAATATCCTCAGTCGTGAAGTTTATACTATTTAGCATTTGATAACTTGTTTGCTGGAGTACATTTCCTTCTTCATCGGTTCCTCTTTTGCTTTCTTTTTCATGTTTGCATATACCAAAAATATTACCTTCATTTTTAACAGTTTGTTTCCAGTGATTCCACATCTTCTTTTGACCTAAAAACTTATCCTCCTCAAATATTTTATAAAACTTTAAGGCTTTTAGGCTAGTAGGAGTGCAAATCATATGTACATCTTTTGCTAATATCGGCTCATTAAACATATTTTTGAGTTCCCATGTGTCAAAATCAATACCTAGTTCCTCAGCCTTATCACGCATGAATTTTTCTATATGACATGCAAATGACGCTGATTTAAACATATGATTTCTTAGTAATTGCATAGAATGGTTGCCTTCGCTTGTGAAGTATTTTACATCTAAAATTGTTTCTCCATCAAATAAACTATTTTTAACCTTATAAGTTTCAGGAAAACTATCAAGACATCCAGACTCTTCATTCTGTCTAACAACATTACAATCCCATTCAAATACACTCTCAATATCATCTACAAGCAAAATATTGTCAGGATTAATTTCTATTATATCTTCGAGTGCTGAAGAAACTAGAGATTCATAAGCAAGTAGGCTCGCTAGGTCATATTCACCTTTACTAAAATCAAGTCCCATTCTACTCCAAGCAATCATGTTGTTATATAAATCTTTCTTTATAAATAAACATTGTCCTGTCCTACTTTTTGCTGAACTACGTTTATATACTATATAATTTGTTTTTATAACCTCCCCCGTTTTCTTGTTGATCTCCGTAAGAGTAAAACCTTCAGTGTAGAGTTTTTTTCTTAATTCATCATTTTTAACTTCTTCCCAATTTATGCAAAATTCTTTATCAGATAACTCTTCTTTGAAATTATCAATACTTTTTTCTAGTAAATCTATAGATTTTTCTAGTGATTCCTTTTTCTTAATCTCAATATCAGTTAAATTATCTCTATCTATCAGAAAAGCATATTCTTTGTTTAGCTGGGTTAATTTGTTGTTCTTATGCTCCAATATTATAAAACCAGATTTCACCTTACGTTTAAACTTTACATTAATCACATCTTTACTTACTAACTTTCCTGTCTTGTTATTTGTCTTAACTTTTAACCCTTCTTTTCTGAGTTTCATAAGCTCTAAACTGTATGGTAGCATGCCACAATAATCTAGTTCTATATCATAACCCCTAAACATATTGCAGTATATATCCTCTGCCTCCAGACTTGGTATGTACACATTCTTTTTCTTCATCCAATCATCTCCATTTCTTTTATAGGTTTTCTTTTTTCCATTCAACCACACTCCATCATCTTGTTTTAAAACTACTTTTATGGTATAAGTAAATATATTTATTTTCTTCTCCTACCTCCTCTCCCATATCAATCCTATAACAAATAAAAAATCATTACAATTATTGAACTTTTTAGTATTTTGTGTTATAATAAGGTTATAGGGAAGGGAATTAGTAGTGTTACCAAGAGATTTCCTTAGATATTGTTAGTGCATAACTTCTATATACCGAGAGTATATGGTTGTTTTTTTATGCTTTTTTACTACAAAATCATATCATTATTAATTAGTTGTAACTATTTAATATATTCAAACACTTCAACTTGTGCAAATACACGTTTTTTAAGCAACTCCATAATAAGCATTATGTATCTCAGTAATCATATAATTAAACCTATCAAACTGCTCCTGATCTACAATATTATCCATATCATCTTCATCCGTAATTAACTCTAATCCGAATACTATATGGTCAATGGCTAGGTCTAATATTTCTTTGTTGGTGTAATCTACTTCTTTAATTCCTGATAGTTGACATACTGCATTGATAAACTGTTTTGTTTGTTCACTCATTTTACATCTCTCCTCTTTAATTATAATATTCAAAATATGTATAACTAAATATTGACAGTAGCAAATATAAATGATATTATTTATACAAGTGTTAAATTTGATACTATATATGCATGACGAATAAACCTCTGCCACGAGATATTATTGATATTTATGCATATATGGATATCACTATATTTTATACTGCTCGATTAGTTTAATTTAAGTATAGTGTCAAATTTGCTACTTGTCAATATATTTAGTGTTATTTTTTTACTATTATTTTTTGAGGTGAATTGTTTATGTCAATTGTAGATAGAATACAAGCGTTATGTGATGCAAAGAACACAACTTTAATAGGTTTAGAAAGAGCTGTTAATCTTGGTAGAGGTACGATTAGAAAATGGGATACTAATTCTCCATCTATTGACAAGGTTGTAAGGGTTGCTGACTATTTTCACATTGCAGTTGATTATTTAATTGATAGAGAAGAAAATCCTCTATCTTCTGAGATTTTAAAGATAGTATCATTCTTACAGGATAAAGATATTTCTCCTAAAAAAGAAGCTCTCATTATGCAGTATTTGGAAACTATGTTTGAATAGAAAAGAGGATAGCAATTAAGCTACCCTCTATATTTTTATAAATCATCTAATGTTGTATCAAACGAGCCATCAAAATCACAATCTACTAAATCACAATTATAAAAGTTTTTACAATTGGGCTTACCTTTAATTGTCTCAAGCAAACTCTTACATCTTTGAAGTTGCATTCTTAACTTTTTATTTTCTTGCTCAAGTTCCGATATTCTTTCTAGGTATTCCATACTTACCTCTAATTCTATATTTCATTTAATAAATCCATCAAACCTTTCTCTTTCTCATAATTAACTTCTTTACCCAAATACTTTGATAATGCTCTATCAAACTCATCCCTATTTACTAAAGATATATTGCCATTCAAATAGTGTATTGGGATTTCATAAATTGCACAAACCTTTTTTATAACTGTTAGATTCACATTATCAATATACTTATATCTTCTTTTAATCATACTGAGGGTTCTATAAGCAGATTTATCCGTGCTAACTTGATTTTTATGTATCCCTTTCGGATTATAATAAATTAGTAGCTCTACAATCATTTCATCTAATATCGAAGCATCTACAGAAATATAGCTATAATGTGTAAAATTTTTATTCCGTTGATATGTAATAATTCTATTTTCCAGATTTTTCTCAACCCCTGTTATATAAGTAACTTTACCTTCATTAAATAATAGGAGTATTACTGGATAATTATCATGAGTAATACTAATTTCATCCTTTTTATATAATTTCTGATTTTTAATTAGTTTAATTGTATTTATAGTATGTTCTTTGGATAGCTTGGGAGAAAACATGTAATATTGTTTAACATATTCATGCCACTCTTCTCGCATTCTTCTTTCATTATATCCTACACCTTTATCGTTACCCGCTATTTTTTCTTTAGCTTTTTCTACAATATTTAAATCCCCACTTGATATATCCCAATATCCCTTATAATTTAAAACTTTATCTATCTTGGTTAATAACAATGACACATCTGATATATATCTACGTCCATAACTAAACATCCAGCAATCATGAATTGTTGAATGTATTTCTTCATATTCTTTCAACACATCAATACCTGTTTCTAATTGATATTTAAAACACTTTACGAGAACATCAACTCCCAGATTGAAGTAACTATAACTACAATCATCTATATTTATTCCCACTGGATGATTTGAAAAAAAATCATTTAAGCATTCTTCTAATTGGTTATCCCATTGCATATTTAAACCTCAATCTTTTGAATTTAACTTTAGCTAAAATTATAGTATCATGATACCTTAAAACGACAGATTATGATATGGACATTTCAACGTTTATGAGTGCTATAGTTCATTAATCTTGACAATAGATATTTATGTGGTTTAATATTATATTGACCTTTTAAAGTGGCGATTAAATTAAAATTATAAACACACATAGAGAAATGAATAAATAACCTCTAACTTCACCTTAAAATATACTTCTATGGAAATTATAGGTATTATTTTAGACTAATAATAGGGAAATTGTATCCTATAACACTATATTTAAGCCTTGATATGCTTAGAATTTCAATAAATAACTCATAAAAATTATGAAATAATATTAATATAATTACATAACAAAAGAGCCTATATACTAATTATGTATACGGCTCTTATTTGCGTTTATAGCGTTGATTTATATCAGGGTGGTTAATTGTATGACTAGATACTTTACGTTACTTGTACAAGGTTGTAATGCTTATACTATCTATTTATTTTTATCTTATCTTTAACACCAGAAATATTATCTAGTGGATTGAAATTATCAAATCCAATTTGCAAATCACTGCTATACATGTTCACGTATTTACGTACCATATCCATTGTAGAGTGGGATAATATCTTTTGGAGCCTGAATATATCTCCACCATTTAGAATCCAATTCTTAGCAAATGTGTGACGATATGAATGGCTCGATGTATTAGTAACACCTCTACTATTATTATAACGCTGTACATTGCGTTTAAATGCATCTGCTGACATCTGTTCTCCCCTATAATTAGGGAATAAATAATCATCAGGTGTATTATCCCATAATGATAAATAATCTTCTAGGGAACTTTTTAACATACTAGACATTGGTATTATGGTCTGACGTTTATTCTTAGTTTCCCTGTAATATATCAATTGATTATCTATATCTAAATCTTTAATCTGAATATTAATAGCAGTTCTTACTCTACATCCAGTTCCTAATAAAAAGTTAGCTATCATCCAACTCTTCCATTGATTGAATGAGTTTCTATCTGGCTTCTTTAATAATTTTCGCAAATCTGCATCTGAATAAGTTTCCTTTATAATCTCAGGTTTCTTCGGTAATTCTATTTTGACATTTTTAATATATTCTTTACCTATACAAAAATTAATAAATGTTCTCGTGGCTTTTATTCTAGTTGTAATTGTTATTACATTTGTATACCTATCATTTAATACCATTAAATATTCTTGTACTTGATTATAAGTAAATTCTTTACATAAAGTATCTGAAGGAATAATCGTAAAAAAATGATTTAAATTCTCCTCATACATACTCATTGTAGCCTCAGCTAACCTTCTAACCCTATTATAGTTCATAAATTCTTCTCTTGCATCTTTCAGAGTTCTTGCCTTATTACCTTTGATTTCAATTTTTCTTTTAGTAGTCATCTAACTCACCTTTCATAATTGTTAGATGAACGCAAAATGTACACCTAACAACTCATATTTTATTAACGAGATAGATGTACATTTTAACTATTTTAGATTCAATTTTAAGATTAGCATTTTCATCAAATCATTGACTATCAAGCGTTTAGCTCTCTTCTTCATCATCCTTAATTTTATAAGCAAGAGTCATCAAGCTATGTGACAAATGAACATTTTCAACTTGTACGCCTTCTGGCAAAACCAAATCAACTGCCGAGAAGTTCCAAAGTCCCTTGATACCCCATTTTGCTAAGTTTTCTGCTACTTGTTTGACTCTTATTTTAGGAAGAGTAAGTATCGCTATATCAACATCATTTTCTTTCACAAACATTTCCATCTTATCAATATCATACACTTCAAGGCCTCTGATACTCATACCAATCAGCCTCGGATTGACATCAAACAGTCCAACTAATTTAAACCCTCTTCTTTCAAATGAATTATAATTAGCCAGTGCTTGTCCTAGATTACCTACTCCTACAACAATCATTTTATAATTTTGGTCTAAGCCTAAAATCTTGCTAATTTCTTGATGCAGATAATCTACATTATACCCATAGCCTTGCTGCCCAAATCCACCAAAGTTATTAAGATCCTGACGAATTTGAGAGGCTGTTACATTCATTTTCTCGCTCAATTCTCTAGATGATATTTTATCAACACCTTTTTCTAGTAACTCACCTAGATATCTGTAATATCGTGGCAACCGCCGAATTACAGCCATAGAAATTTTTCTTTCCTCTGCCACCGTCTCCACTCCTTAATTTTTATTAGCTTTAGTATATCATCTTGGTTTTTTTTTTGTCAATGTTATCCTCACTATTCCTTTCATTTCTTTACATTTTTTGATAAAATAGTAGAGCAAGTAATTAGGAGGTTATTATGATTATTTCATGTAGTAATATAAAAAAATCATTTCATGACAAAACAATATTGGATGGCGTAAGTTTTCATATTGAAGCTCATGAGAAAGTTGCTTTAATTGGTAATAACGGAGCTGGCAAAACTACCTTGTTTAAAATACTAACCAAAGAACTTCCCAGTGATGATGGTTTAGTAACTTATTCTAAAGATTGTACGATTGGCTATCTTAAACAACATATGGAGCTTAATTCAACCCATACAGTCTATGAAGAGCTTCTTCATGTGTTTGATCCTGTTATTGCTTTAGAAGAAAAACTTCATCAAATCGAAGAAGAGATTGCCAGAACTTCTTCATTAGAATTAATCCATACTTATGATCAGCTACGTCTGCAATTTGAAAATAATAAAGGTTATGAATATAAAAGCTTAGTCAAAGGGGTATTAAAAGGGCTAGGCTTTGAAGATAGTGTCTACAATAAACCTATTTCTATACTATCCGGCGGTCAAAAAAATAGAATTGCACTTGGTAAACTTTTGCTTGAGCAGCCTACCTTGCTTCTACTTGATGAACCAACTAACCATTTAGATATTGAGGCTATAGAATGGCTTGAAGGATTCTTAAAGGCCTATAAAGGCGCACTTATCCTTATTTCTCATGATAGATACTTTTTAGATAGAATTGTAAATAAGGTCATTCATCTCGAATTCTCAAAATGCTTTATGTATGGTGGTAACTATACTGATTATATGATTAAAAGTGCAAAAGAATTTGAGGTTGCGATGAAACATTTTGAAAAACAACAGCGTGAAATCGCAAAGCAGCAGGCTGTTATTGCAAAACTTAAACAGTTTAACCGCGAAAAATCCATCAGGCGTGCAAGAAGCCGTGAAAAACAATTGGATAAAATAGAAGTTATAGATGCCCCTATGATTGATAATAAACCTATGCAGCTCACTTTAGTTCCCCGCATCGTAAGCGGTCAAGATGTTTTATCAATCACAGAGCTTAGCAAGTCTTTTGATAAACAGTTATTATTTGAACATATTAATTTGGCTATCAAAAAGGAAGACAAAGTTGCACTTGTCGGACCAAATGGTGTAGGCAAAACTACATTATTTAGGATGATCCTTAATAAGTTAGCACCTTCTAGCGGTACTATTAGTTTGGGCGCTAATGTAATTGTTGGCTACTATGACCAAGAACATATGAACTTAAATACCAATCATACCATTATGGAAGAAATACAACTTGCTTTTCCTGAACTTAAAAACGGTGAGATTCGTAATGTACTGGCTGCCTTTTTGTTCACTGATGACGACGTATTTAAAAGCATTGCTACTTTAAGTGGTGGCGAACGCGGACGGGTTGCCCTTGCTAAGATTATGCTTTCAAAGGCTAATTTTCTTATCCTCGATGAGCCTACCAATCATTTAGATGTTCTTTCAAAGGAAATCCTTGAAAATGCTATTAACAACTACGAAGGTACTGTCCTTTATGTTTCTCATGATAGGTATTTCATCAACCAAACTGCAACCAAGGTCGTTCATATGAGCGCAAATAGTATGACAGAGTATCTTGGCGATTACGACTATTATGTTGAAAAGAAAAAGGAACGTCTGCTAATAGTTCCTGTGAGAACAGAGACATCTCTTCCCTCTACTAATAAAGAAGATTGGAAACAACAAAAAGAATATCAAGCCCAGATAAAAAAACTTCAAAATGAACTTTCAAAAACAGAAGTTCAAATTGAAGAAGCAGAAAATCAAACTGCCAAAATAGATGAACAACTATGTCTTGAAGAAATCTATACTGATTTTGTTAAATCTAGAGAGTTAATGACAGAAAAAGAACGATTAAGTGAACTTATTAAGACACTCTATGAAAAGTGGGATAATCTGAGTGTAACTTTAGATGAATTCAGTCAATAAGCTATTTTGTTTAAATGACATAAATTTATTGTCTTAAATAATTATAAATAGGTTGTCGTATCAAAAATGATTAATACGACAACCTATTCTTTATAAATGCATATTAGTAGTTACATTACGCACATGTTGATCGATAAGCTTTTCTACTTTTTCGATCTCCCTATTTTTTATGGCATTATAAATGTCTGTATGCTCCTCTAGAAGGCGTTTAGCACGGCCAGGCGTGGCAATAGACTCTTTTCTGGTTTTTTGGACGTAAGCATGAAAATCAGACAGCAGATGTTTTAAAATCTTGCTTTTAGTTGCTTTATAAATAATATCATGGAATTTATGATCTAATTCGTTAATATGATTGATATCATTTTTATTTATATAAAATTCGGTTAAAGCCAACACCTCTTCCATTTCTTCTAATTCTTCTTGGGTAATCCTTTCTGCTGCACGTCTTCCTGCAAGCCCTTCTAATCTATTGCGGATCATAAAAATATCTTGTACATCTTCATGGGTTATGCCAGAAACAACTGTCTCTTTGTTAGGAATCGAATGGACAAGTCCTTCTAATTCTAATTGTCGTATAGCTTCTCTAACAGGTGTTCGACTAACGTGAAGCTCATTTGCTATCACTGTTTCTCTAAGTACATCCCCCTCTTTATATCTTCCTTCTAAAATTGACTCACGTATCGCACTAAATACCTTCCCCCTAAGGGATGATTTATCTGATGAATCAGGCTGGTATATCACAGTTGTCCTCCTTAAACTTCATAGCACTATATGTATAATAGTATACAATACATTCTATCAAATTTTGGGTAAGATTCAATAGTTTTTTCTTTAATATTGCACCCATTTTCCCTCTAAATCTTTGTATGAAACAATACTTTGTTTCATTGTTCTATCAGTAATCAGCCACTTCTCCTGCGATATATCAATTATTGTATCCCATTCTAGTATAACCTGATACTGCCTGTTAATATATCTGTTCTCATATTCATCAAATTCTTTATTGGTTAATTCTATTGTTTCTAATACATCTGTATGTAAAAATCCTAAATTATCAATCTCCATCTGACTCGGTACAGCTGCTATTTTTGCATCCTGAATGTTTTTATTTTCAATAAACCACTGCGTAAAATTGCTCATAAAGTCTTTGCTTGTTTCTTCGTGAATATAAGCCTCTATATGCGTACATTTTTGATCTTTAATATCTTGTAAATAACTCTTATAAAAAGCTTTTATAAACTCGTCTAAATAAGCTTTGCCTGTTTGAGATAAGGTTATATCAAACACACTAAATAATCTTGTATCTTTATCTACACCTATGTTCATTTCTACTGGATCAATAAAATTATTTGGGCTAAATACTCTTAGTTTATAATTACCTTCTAACATGTTATTGAAGGAAGCAATGCCATTCGTACTATTTTTTTTAATATCATCTAGCTGCACGATCATATTTTTAGCTGTTGCTACCTCAACATTCAGAGTATTGTAGGGCAGAAAAACTTCTTTTTCATCAGGTACATTAATCACTTGATTATAAGTACTATAAATTTGATTGGGAAATTCTATCTGTATCTTGTATTTACCAGGTAGCACATTTCTTTCTATGTACATTTCATTTTCATAAGTCTCAATCTTTCTCTCATTGATATAAACAGCTGAACCTAATGGTGCATGTATTTTAACTTCTGATAATAGGAAAGGAAATTTAATACGCCACTCATTATTGATTTTCTCAAGATAAAGGGGCACCGTTTTTTCACCGCTGTTATAGATATACCTAACGTTACAAAACGCTATGTTGTTTTCTTTACTTGAAGGATCCCCTTTAAAAATAACGCTTCCTTTTTTCATTATCTCTACTAAGCTGTTCTCCCTATCATAGCTTCTTGTATAGTATTCAATAATCTGCTCTTTTGAATACCAATTAAGTTCTGGCCCATTATCAAACATCTCATAAATTTTATGATATTCCTTTTTTTCTAAATGCTTAATATACGTATCTATTTTTACTTCTGGTCCAGTATAATAACGATATAGATTCATGCCTGTCCATGTTATAGCTATTATGAATAGTATACAAAAAGTTTTAGCCATAGATGCTTTATAGCTCTGTTCTATGAGCATGTCCATCCCCCCATTTTTTTTATACTCTATTCATATGTGTTATTAATACCATTTATTACTTTTACTTAAAAATAAAATTAACAAAGCACCAATAAGATTTTCTTATTGGTGCTCATCTCTTAATTCAAAACTTGAACAATCAGTTGCCTGTATGGTACTACATAAAGCCTCCGTATGTTTAACGACTTTTATTTTATTTAACATGCAGTATCTTTCTACATTATTATTATACTTACACTCTATTACATCACACTCAATACTCATATTCATACAATCAACTCCTTGTAGTTTTATAAAAGTATTGTGTTCTTTTTTTAATCGTTTTATCCGTTTAATTATGGATTAGAATAAGTATTTAGACCCTTAAATAAGTAAGGTGCTCCTGCACTGATCCATAGAAATAATAAGCCATACCTTATCATGTCATATACTTTGTAAGGAGGAAGCATTTTTTTAACACCTACATAAATAATCAGCACTCCAAATATGCCTATAATTACCTTAAGTATTTGGATAGTCATTTTTTGAATGGGCTTAAAATGGATATATTTTTGCTCCATATACGCCCCCCATGTCATGCCCCATAAAGCAGCGACAGATTTAGTCAAATCATTCTCAATAGGTGCTATAAGCGCCGCTAGAACAAGACAGCTTACTGCCATTACATGCCATCTGCTTATAACTGCTTTTTCTCCTAAGAGCTGATTTGCAAACAAGACCGCTAGCACCCCAAATGCAATACCTCCTACCGTGTCTGCTGGCCAATGAAGGCCTAAATAGATCCTTGAAAGTGCTGTAAGCAGAATGATACATATTCCCATCAAAATACTTGCCTTAGACTTTAAAACAAGCATGCTGCCACTCCAAAAACTTGTTGCTCTTTGGGTATGTCCGCTTGGAAAAGAATACCCAGCTGTCTCTTCACTGCCTACAGGAAGAACTACCCCTTTTTCAAAAGGCCTAGGCATTTTGAAGGTCATTTTAATGACTTTGTTAAATGCATCACTTAAAAGAAGCATCCATGCAAGCCTCACACCTTTTACTTTGTCAACGCACCAATATAAACATGCAATAAGTGCTATCAAAAACAATTTATCAGCCATTATCGTAATAACTACCATAAGGGAAGTTAAGAATTCTGTTCTTATAGACTCTAAATACTGAAGGATCTGTATTTGAAAATTCATTGTAATGCTCCTTATTCTTTATTAAAACTTAAAGATATTGTACATATATATTGTATATGTATATTTTTTGATTTACAATATATATTATTCTAATTATTCATTTATTTAGAGGGAGGGATTATTATAGTCAGCCAAACTACAGTTCCAACTATCGACATTTCACCTAACTACTATTTTAAACAGGCCATGCATTTCATGTCCCAGAGAAAACTACTTGATACAATACAGCATATAGACTGTGCTATAGTCTTTAGCTCTCACTCTTGTTTTTATATTTATCAAAAAATCAAATTCCTTTTTGCACTCAATGAAACTGCTGCGTGCAGTGCATACATATTAGATCAACTTCATTTTCTTTACCAACATGCTTCTCTTTATATACTCTGCAAAGCTCTATACTATTATCAAAAGCTAAATGCACTTTCATCCGAACATTTAAAGCAGCTCTTAATAGAAAGATCCGTTCCTTACGCTTTAGCTGATGAATATCAAAATATATTAGAGTCTAAAACATCTAATCTCTTATACTATGCTAAGAAAGCTTCAAATCAGGATGATTTTTTATTATGTATTGACTATTGTACTTTAATTCTCAAAAAAAACAAGCATTCACTAGAGGCATTGTATCTAAGCGGCCAGGCTTACCATATGCTGGGTCATTTACATCAAGCATGTGAATACTATAATAAATGTATTCAAGTGGATCCCCAATATGACCTGGCTTATAATGATCTAGGACTTGCTTTAATGGAACTTGGTTCTTTTCCCGAAGCACTTGAAGCACTTAATAAAGCCAAAGCACTGCATCCAGGGAATATTGATTATTTAGCACACATCTCAGAATGTTACTACGCTTTAAAAAAATATGATCTTGCTCAGCTGACCCTTGAAAGTATTATAAAAATTTGTCCTTCTCACTTGCAAATCTATTTTAATCTCTCTTATGTGTGTAGAAAGCAAAATAAAAAACGCTTATCTAAAAAATATATGAAAATAGCCCAGAAACAGCTGAAGGCATAATTTTTTCAATAAAAAACCAGCTAAGTCTACACTTAACTGGTTTTTTGATGGGAGGAGAAGGATTCGAACCTTCGAAACTATCGTAACAGATTTACAGTCTGCCCCCTTTGGCCACTCGGGAATCCTCCCCTATTAAATTAATCAGCGCGAGACGGGACTCGAACCCGCGGCCCTCTCCTTGGCAAGGAGATGCTCTACCACTGAGCCACTCACGCATGATATTCGCTATTAATTAAGCTCACTCAAGTACTATATCAGATTTTCGACTTTGATGCAACCCCTAATCTTATTTTAAGACATATTAAACTTTTAAAAATTCATTTACTATTTTAAATACTTTTGAGATTTACATAAAAATTTATCTCTTTTTATATTTATGAGAATTTATCTGAAACACCTTATATTTTTATAGTACTTATTATATAATGACTATATTATCTATTTTATAATTTTATAAATAGAAGGAGAAGTTATCATGGATCCTCAGGTTTTTGAGAAGTATCAAATGTTTACTGAAAAAACTATCTTTGACTTATCCCAACAAGTCATAATGCTTGAAAAAAAACTGAATGTATTTACTAACTTACTTGAAATAAGTAAATATATTAATCAATACATTAAAGACCAAAATTTGTTTTCATTGATTAATGATATGTTGATTGGTGTATTTGGTGCTAAATATTCTACTATATATATTAAATCAAATAATGAATATATAGAAACAACGCCTAAAACTTTTTCTTACTCCTCTATAGAAGAAGAAAAAAAACTTATTTTGGATCATCTTGAAGAAGAGTTTATTATCAATAGTAATAAGCCTATCTATGAAACTCAAAATGCTGAAGAAAGTGTTTTCTCTTGTTTAGGGGTTCCGATCAAAGTAGATAATCGTGCGGTAGGATTTATACTTATTCAGCATAAAGAAAAAGATTATTTTTCTAAAGATCATGCAACATTTCTATCATCACTGGCTAATCATGTAGGTGTAGCTATCGAAAATAATCTCTTATATACTCAAATCAAGGAAAGTGCCTATAGAGATGGGCTTACTGGTATATTTAATAAGCGATATTTCTTTGAAACGCTTGAGGCTATCCCGCATTTAGATGAACAGAATTATACCCTTGTTATGATTGATCTAGATAACTTTAAAGTGATAAATGATACCTATGGTCACCCTTACGGTGATGCCGTACTAAAAAAAGTATCTTCTATTATAAAAAGCGGTACGCGTCCTAATGATATCGTTGCAAGGTACGGTGGTGAAGAGATGATTATATTCTTTTATAATTTTACTGATAAAACTAAAGTATTTCAACGGGTAGAAGCTATCAGGCGAGAAATAGAAAAAACAGTTATTAGAGATGAAGGTATTTCTTCTTCTGTTACTGCTAGTTTCGGAGTTTATGTTAAAGTTGACGAATCTCTTTCACTTAATGATGTCCTCAAAAAGGCTGATGAAAATCTATATGTTTGCAAAAGAACAGGCAAAAATAAAGTAATACTTAATTTCTAGCACCAAAAAGGTTCTAAACTTTATATTTAATATAAAGCTTAGAACCTTTTTTATGAGCCACCCGGGATTCGAACCCGGGACCACTTGATTAAAAGTCAAGTGCTCTACCAACTGAGCTAGTGACCCATATACCTATCTGTTTACATAATGAAAGGTAGGTATGTAAACCTACCTCTTCATAACCTATGTAAATCGGGGTGACAGGACTCGAACCTGCGGCCTCCTGAACCCAAATCAGGCGCTCTAGCCAAACTGAGCCACACCCCGGCTTAAAGTTGGCAACCACCTACTCTCCCAGTCCGTCTCCAGACAAGTACCATCGGCCGACTTAGTCTTAACCTGCGTGTTCGGTATGGAAACGGGTGTTTCCCTAAGTCGCATCATCACCAACAAATGACCCATAGGGGAATCGAACCCCTGTTACCGCCGTGAAAGGGCGGTGTCTTGACCGCTTGACCAATGGGCCGGGAATAAATATCCTTCAGTCTTCCGACTTCGTCTTGCTGCAAATCTAACAGCTTGATTTGAATGAACGGTCGAAACTCGCACGCGCTCAAACAGTCTCCCTAAGTACCATTCAAATAAACCTGTAAGATTTGCTACGCAATACTCCGTAGTCAGTCTTCAGGATACTTATTCCCTCTACGTGAGTGGGATATCCTGCCTGAAGCATTCAACAGCTTAAATAAATGAATAACTTAGTACTGAAGTTATTGTACTCTCAAAAACAAATACTACGATGTATTTTATGATAGTGTTTTTTACTATCTTTTAACCTTGTTTTTTAGGTCAAACCCTCGAACCGTTAGTATTGGTCACCTACATGTATTACTACACTTACAGCTCCAACCTATCAACCTCATAGTCTCTAAGGGGTCTTACTCCATTTCTGGATGGGAAGTCTTATC
>NZ_FMMP01000008.1 GCF_900095725.1 Cellulosilyticum sp. I15G10I2 | reverse complement strand
ATTGATATGCTCCCCTTATAGTAGACAGTAAAAATAATAAAACTGTTTACTGTAAGGAGGAGCATATTTTTATGGGACAAAAAAGTAATTTTTCGGCAGAACAGAAACTAAAGTACGTTCTTAGATGCATAGAAGGAAAGGATTCTATTAATCATATTGCCTCTTTGGCGGGAATAGGCTGCACAACTTTAAGACAATGGATTGATAATTATCAATCCTTAGGTTTTGATGGTCTAAGCACAACTTCTAAGAATTCTAGGTATTCTACTACATTAAAATATATGGCTGTAAAAGACTATCTGGATGGTATTGGATCACTGTCGGACATATGCAAAAAATATAGAATTAGGTCCAATAGGCAGCTACGAAACTGGGTTTCGAAGTATAATAGTCATGAGAAGCTAAAAGCTTCCGGAACAGGAGGTGTGCCTATCATGACCAATGGAAGAAAAACCACTTATGATGAGAAGGTTGAAATTGTCAAGTATTGTATAGAACACCAGAACAATTATGCAGAGACAGCCGAGAAATATATGGTGTCTTATCAGCAAGTCTATACATGGGTGAACAAATATGATAAAGACGGAGTTGAAGCCCTCCAGGATAAACGTGGGAAGAGAAAAGATGAGGATGAAATGTCTGAACTGGAGAAGCTGAGGGCTATGAATAAGCTGCTTGAGGCGGAGAATCATAGAAAACAAATGGAGATAGATTTCCTAAAAAAACTCAAGGACATAGAAGGGAGGCGATCCTAAGCCAGGTAAGGAATGAAACCATATATCTTGCAATACAGGAACTCCACAAGACTAAGGCATATTCTATCACAGAATTATGTGATATTGCAGGTATACGACGTTCCTCATACTACAAATGGCTAAATAGAAAAGAAGGTGACAACGAGCGTTTCAACAAGACTCTGCTTCCGCTGGTCAAAGATGCGTATGAAGAGAAGGAAGGGATTCTAGGATATCGTCAAATGACTGTTAAATTGAATCGTGAGCACAGTTTCCGCGTAAATGAAAAGAGAATCTACAGGCTTATGAAAATACTTAACCTAAAATCTGTATGTCGTAGGAAGAGAAGGAATTACATCAAGTCCACACCTGAAATCACTTCAGAAAATGTACTGAATAGAGAATTCCACGCAGACGAATTCGGCAAAAAGTGGCTGACTGACGTGACAGAAATGAAATATGGCGTTGGTGGCAAGGCCTATCTCAGTGCCATACTGGATTTAGGAGACAAAAGTATTGTGTCTTTTGTCATTGGACATTCAAACAACAATGAATTGGTGTTTAAAACATTTGATATTGCCCATAAAGAATATCCTGACGTAAAACCTATATTTCATAGTGACAGAGGCTTTCAATATACAACTAAGACGTTTAAGAAAAAGTTGGATGATGCAGGCATGACTCAGAGCATGTCCAGGGTATCGCGTTGCATAGATAACGGACCAATGGAGGCATTCTGGGGAATGCTGAAATCCGAAATGTATTATCTTAAAAAGTTCAGCTCATATGATGAACTGGAAGCAGCCCTCATCGATTACATAAATTATTATAACAACCATCGCTATCAGAGACGACTTAACTGCATGACACCAATTGAATACAGGCAATATCTCATGAATAAAGCTGCATAAAAAATAACGCCAACCAGAATCTAGGGTTGACGTTATAACTGATTTTTATTTTTTCCACTGTCCACTTGACAGGGAGCACTTCA
>NZ_FMMP01000007.1:300000-376380 GCF_900095725.1 Cellulosilyticum sp. I15G10I2 | reverse complement strand
ACTTCCCATCCAGAAATGGAGTAAGACCCCTTAGAGACTATGAGGTTGATAGGTTGGAGCTGTAAGTGTAGTAATACATGTAGGTGACCAATACTAACGGTTCGAGGGTTTGACCTAAAAAAACAAGTGACAATAAATCACTTAAAACGGTTAAATGAAAAATAAAATGATTATGTTTAGTTTTGAAAGTATAATGCTTTCTTAAGTGTTTGGCCCAGTGGTACAGTTGGTTAGCACGCCGCCCTGTCACGGCGGAGGTCGAGGGTTCGAGTCCCTTCTGGGTCGTTAGTGAATAAATAATATTAAATATTAGGTCTATTCACTGTAAATGTGGTCGCTTAGCTCAGCTGGGAGAGCATCTGCCTTACAAGCAGAGGGTCATAGGTTCGAGCCCTATAGCGACCATATGCCGACGTGGCTCAATTCATACGAAGACCGTACTTTGGTCTGAGAGGCAGAGGTACTCTGCCAAGTGAGCCACCAAGGCAAACTTGTCTAATTTAATATGCCGACGTGGCTCAATTGGCAGAGCAGCTGACTTGTAATCAGCAGGTTATCGGTTCGAGTCCGATCGTCGGCTTATATGGAGGGATTCCCGAGTGGCCAAAGGGGGCAGACTGTAAATCTGTTACGATAGTTTCGAAGGTTCGAATCCTTCTCCCTCCATCATTTTAATTTGTGTAACTTAATAACGCGGAGTGGAGCAGCTAGGTAGCTCGTCGGGCTCATAACCCGAAGGTCGTAGGTTCAAATCCTGCCTCCGCAACCATTATGCCCAGATAGCTCAGTCGGTAGAGCAGAGGACTGAAAATCCTCGTGTCGCTGGTTCGATTCCGGCTCTGGGCATTTATTATGGGTCACTAGCTCAGTTGGTAGAGCACTTGACTTTTAATCAAGTGGTCCCGGGTTCGAATCCCGGGTGGCTCATTAACAAAATATCCTATGACTAATGAAAACATTGGTTGTAGGATATTTTTTTAACTTAATTGTTTAAAAAATTTTAAATTTATCATAATATTAAATAAAATATATTTAAAAATATTAGAATATAATTAACTATAAGTAAAGTGGGAGTGAAGAATAATGAATAATTTTCTTACAGAACAAGATGTAAAAAAATTAAAAGAAGAAATTGAATATCGTAAAGTAGTTACACGTAAGGAAATTAATGAAGATATTAAAGAAGCAAGAGCTCATGGAGATTTAAGTGAAAACTATGAGTATAAAGCTGCAAAAAGAGAACGTGGCAAAAATGAAGGAAGAATACGCTATCTTGAAAGAATGATAAAAACAGGTAAAATTATTACGGATACGGCACGTCCTGAAGAAGTTGGATTAGGTAAAATTGTAACAGTTCAATTTATGGAAGATCAATTTACTGTTGATTATATGATTGTTACAACTGTAGAAACTGATGCTATTAACAATAAAATAAGTATAGAATCCCCTCTTGGTAAAGCAATTTATAAGAAAAAAGTAGGAGATGAAGTAATAGTAGATTCTCCAGATGGTAATTATACAATACGCATAGAGAAAATATTAATTAATTAACATTTATAAGTAGGAGATTATCCTACTTTTTTTTATTGATGTATTATTTTAGATAAAATGATGAAAACTAAAGAGAATAAGTAGAAAATAGTATGAATATAATAGATAGGAATATGAAAGGAGTGATAAAGTACATGCAGCATATAGAATACAATATACTTAAAAGAGCTAAGCATGAGGCAAGAGAAGCAGATAAAATTTACAATTTCTTACAGAGTAGATCAATTAATATTCAGGATTTTAAGGCAAACCCTGATAGATATTCTGATATTATTAAAGAATATAGTAGAGAATGTATTACTAAAAGTTTATATGAAGAAAGTAAAGAAAGACTAGAGCGAGAATTTAATAGACTATGTGAATACCATACTCAAAATGAAGCAGAACTTACAAACGCGTTTTATAATACAGCTAAGCAGATTATAGTGTCATCTGAAATAGATTCAGAACACGTGTAATAATATAAAATTTTAAAAGGTTGAATATTTCGACCTTTTTTTTAGTTTAGAAAACCATTTGAATTAGATAGTTTAATCTTGTACACTTAGAGTATACAAAATAGAATTTATTAAAGAAAAGAGTGATAAGGTGATTTCACCTTTATATAATAAACTTATAGATTTTAGTGCTACTAAATTATCTTTTCATATGCCAGGTCATAAATTTGGAACAATAGCAGATATCCATAAAATTAATTTATCACTATTAGATAATACTGAAGTTGTAGGAATGGATAATCTGTATGAGGCTGATGGTATTATAAAACAAGCTATGGAACTTATGGCAGATTTTTATGGTGCTCAAAATACAATATTTCTTACTAATGGGGCTACAGCAGGAGTACTTGCTAGTATTATAGCCTTATGTAAGGATAATGAAAAAATAATTGTAGCTAGAAATTGTCATCATAGTGTAGAAAGTGCTTTAATTTTATCAGGTGCTATTCCTATTTATATAAACCCTCAATATTTACAAGAGAGTCATTTGTTAGGAGAAATAACGCCTCAGGATATTAGAACAGCTTTAGAGACCTATCCAGATGCAAAAGGCGTTATCATAGTAAGTCCTACATACGAAGGCATTGTATCTGATGTTCAAGCAGTAGCGGATGTAGTTCATGAATACGAAAAAATACTTATAGTTGATGAAGCGCACGGTGCTCATTTTGTGATAGGTGAGGATTTTCCGCTAAGCAGTATACATCAAGAAGCCGATATAGTTATAAACAGTATGCATAAAACATTACCAGCGCTTACTCAAAGTGCACTGCTTCATATATGCTCCGAGAGAGTGCCATATAGTGATATATTATCAGCACTAAGAATGATCCAAACAAGCAGTCCATCTTATATGATGATGGGTCTTATGGATTATATACGATGCTATATTTTAGATAATAAAGATGAGATAAGACGGCATTATATCGATAGCCTTATAGAGGTGAGAAATAATTTAAAAGCATTAAAATATCTAAAACTTATAGAACTGCCTAATAAACAATATGATATCAGCAAAATAGTTATTTCTACGGCTTATACAAATATAGATGGCTATAAACTAGCTGAAATATTAAATGATGCGTATAATATTACGGTAGAAGCAGCCCTGAGTACTTATATCATTTTAATAACTACAATGGCAGATAATAAAATAACACTACAAAGAGTAGAAAAGGCACTTAGAGCTATTGATAATAGTATTAATCATTGTAATAATAAATTGATAGAAGATTCCTTTTTTATGCAAGATATAGCAGAAGGTATAAGTTTAAGAAAAGTTTATTATGCAGATAAAGAATGGATGATTATTGATCAGTGTGAGGGGAAGATTATTACCAAAGCTATTATGCTTTACCCACCTGGCGTTCCTATGGTTTGTATTGGAGAAGTATTAATGAGAGAACATATTAAACTCGTTTATGCATTTAAAGAAAAACTCCAAGGTATTAGGTTGATAGATAAAAATATTTTAGTACAAGTTGTTAAATCAACTAAATCAAATTAAATCAGATAAATTATGCTATAATTAAAATAACTAAATTAAGAAACAGAAAGATAGGCATGACTTGTGGAGGATAAAATGGCAGGAAAAGTTATTACAATCGAAAGTGGCTCAGATGCCAGTGGCAAGGCTACACAGACAAAAAAATTATATGAAAGGCTTCTTAGGGATGGATACTGTATAAAAAAAGTGGAGTATCCTAATTATAATTCAGATTCAGCTGCTCTTGTAAAAATGTATTTAAGCGGTAAATTTGGAAAGAATGCAAATGATGTAGATCCGTATATTGCATCTACATTTTTTGCAGCAGATAGATATGCTTCTTATAAAACAGAATGGGAAGCATTTTATGAAGAGGGTGGGATAGTTATTGCAGATAGATATACTACGTCTAATATGGTTCATCAAGCCTGTAAATTACAAGATGAAAAAGAAAGAAATACTTTTTTAGAATGGTTATGGGGATATGAATTTAGTTTATATAAACTGCCTATACCAGATTGTGTAGTATTTTTAGATATGCCTGTTTCATATAGTATAGAGTTGATGAATAATAGAAAAAATAAGTTTACAGGAACTAAGGAAAAAGATATTCATGAAAGTGATATAGACTATCTTAAAAGTTCATATAATAATGCCTTAGAGGTGGCTAATAAGTATAATTGGATAACAGTACCTTGTACAGCATCTGATAAACTTAGAAGTATAGATGCAATACATGAAGAAATTTATAAACATGTGTTACGTGCTCTAAATGGATAATATAGTCATATACTCTTTCTTGCAATAAGTACCAGATTACTTTAAAATAAAGATAATGGTCTTAAATGGTTTAAAGATATACGGATATGGTAAATAATAATAAACATAGTATAATTGGGGGATTTTTATGGCGAATATACAAGTAAATAATATACAAATGCCTACTTTAAGAGAATTGCCTGGTTCCCAAGATATTAAGGTAGATAAAGGATTTAAGTTTACGCTGCTTAGTCAAATTGAAGAATCTGATCTTCATGATAAAATAAAAGAAATGATAGAAGGCATTACAGCTCAAGGCAATAAATTATCTGAGCATATGGATATCAGAGATTTAAAGACATATAGAAGTATGATATCAAACTTTATTAATGAGGTAGTTGTAAACTCTCATAAGTTTTCAAGAGATAATTTCTTAGATAAAAGAGGCAGACATAGAGTTTATGGTATTGTTAGAGTGATTAATGAAAAGCTGGATGCTCTTGCGAAGGAGCTTATAAGCTCAGAAAAAAATCAAATAGATCTATTAGATAGAGTTGGAGAAATACAAGGATTACTTCTAGATATTGTTACTTAGATGTTCGTGAATACACGAACATTTTTGTTATGAAATAGGAAGTTTCATCTTGGGGGCAAGGAGATAAAATGGAAGAATTTAAAAATATTATAGGCAATGAAGATGCAAAGGCATATTTTCTAAAAACGCTTGATAAAAACAAATTATCACATAGCTATATATTTGAAGGTCCTTATGGGGTAGGCAAAAATACTTTTGCAATGGAGCTTACAAAGTATATTTTATGTGAAAATAAGAAAGAGAATATCCCATGTGGTACATGTCCTTCATGTCATATGATACAAGCGAATACCCATCCAGATGTAATTACTATAGAAAAAGATACCAAGGTTACTAAAATAGAAAATATAAGACATAATATTATAAGAGAAATGGATACAAAGCCCTATCATTCTAAATATAAAATAGTTATTGTAAAAGCTGCGGATTCAATTACTATAGAAGGGCAAAATGCTATGTTAAAAACAATAGAGGAGCCCCCTAAATATGGCATTATTATACTTGTGTGTGAAAACACTGCAAAACTCTTGCCGACTATTAAATCAAGATGTATCACTATTAGATTTAATCCTCTAAATAGAGAAGACTTAGCAGCCTATCTAAATCTTAAAAATATACAAGGAACTAGGAGAGAACTGCTTTCTAAGCTATCGCATGGAAGTATTGGAGTCATTAATGACATATTAGAGGATGATCAATATTTAGAATTAAGAAAACAAAGTATTTTTTATCTAGAGAGGCTTGATAAAGCGGACCTAATAGGCGTATATGATCTAGTAAAAGAATTAACAGATCAAAAAGATCTGATAGAACGTATCTTAGAATTTTGGCTCCTATGGTATAGAGATATTGCGGTAGTGAAAAAAACAGGGACAAGTGATTTATATTATATTGATCAAGAAAAACACTTGTTGGACATGGCGTATAAATTAACGTATAATAAAGTGAGTAATAATATTGATAATATTAAGACAGCATTATTAGATATTAAGCAAAATATATATAATACATTTGTAATAGAGAACTTATTACTGAAGCTGAAGGAGAGAAAAAAATGATAACCGTAATAGGTATAAGGTTTAGGCGTGCGGGCAAGATATATTATTTTGACCCAGAAGACGCAGCCTACGAGCAAGGACAGCATGTTATAGTTGAAACTGCCAGAGGCGTTGAATATGGAGAAGTTGTTATTTCAAATAGAGAAGTTAAGACAGAAGAAGTTATACAGCCACTTAAAAAAGTTATCAGACTCGCTACAAGTGAAGATGATGAAAAATATCAGCAAAACAAGGCTAAAGAAAAAGAAGCTTTTAGTATATGTAAGGAAAAAATTATTAAACATGGTCTAGATATGAAGCTTATAGATGTCGAGTATACTTTTGATAATAATAAGGTACTATTTTACTTTACCTCTTATGAAAGAGTAGATTTTAGAGAACTGGTAAAAGAGCTTGCATCTATCTTTAAAACCCGCATAGAGCTTAGACAGATAGGTGTAAGAGATGAAACGAAAATGTGCGGAGGCATGGGGATTTGTGGCCGTGGACTTTGTTGTAATACATTTTTAGGTGATTTTCAGCCAGTGTCTATTAAGATGGCAAAAGAACAAAGCTTATCACTTAATCCTATTAAAATATCAGGCATATGCGGCAGACTTATGTGCTGCTTAAAATATGAACAAGATTGTTATGTAGAGATAAGAGGCAGGTTACCTGAAGTCGGAGACATGGTTATTACGCCAGAGGGCAAAGGTGAAGTCCTATCTGTAAATCTCTTAAGAGAGCAAATAAAAGTAGCTGTTAAGAAAAAAGATAAAGATAAAGAGGAAAAAGAAGCAATTATTTTCTCAAGTAAAGATATAAAGATTGTTAATAGGAAGAAAAAATGCTGCGAAGGACATGTTGAGAATGAATTTGAAGGATTTGACTTTAGCTCGCTCGAATGAGAGAATAGATGACTTAGAGAGAAATGGATATAAAATTATACAAAATCCCGAAGTATTTTGCTTCGGGATTGATGCTATACTTTTGGCGCACTTTGCCAAGGTAACAAAAGCGTCTCAAAAAATATTAGATATAGGTACAGGTACAGGAATTATTCCGATATTAATGCATGCAGCTTACCAAAAAGGAAGTTATATTGGTATAGATATTCAGCCAGATATGGTTGAAATGGCAAATAGGTCTTCAAAACTTAATCAGATTGAAGAGAGTGTTAAGTTCTTAAATATTGATATCAAGCAATATAAAGATAACTTTAAATGGGAACAATTTGATATTATCACAACTAATCCTCCCTATATGAAGGGAGAAGCAGGTCTTAAAAATGAGCATCCGTCTATTCGAATGGCAAGGCATGAAGTCTCATGTACGCTCGAAGATATTATTGTTGCAAGCAGCTTCATGTTAAAAAACAGAGGCAAGCTTTATATGATACATAGGCCCCATAGGCTAATTGATATCATGAGTCATATGAGAAATTATAAACTTGAACCTAAAAGAATGCGGTTTGTACATCCTAAACCAGGTAAAGCGCCTACAATGGTGTTGATAGAAGCTGTTAGAAATGGGGGCCCTGAACTTAGGGTAGAACCTCCGCTTATGGTTTATAATGAGCAGGGTGTTTATACAGATGAGATCTATGACATTTATGGCAAGATAAAGGAGCAAAGTTATGAGTAGTTATGGCATACTTACCTTATGTGCAACTCCTATAGGTAATTTAGAAGATATTACTTATAGAGCGATCAGGTTACTAAAAGAAGCTGATTTTATTGCAGCAGAAGATACAAGACATACAAAACAGCTATTAAATCATTTTGAGATAAATACATCTTTAATAAGTTATCATGAGCATAATAAAATAGAAAAAGGTAAGCAAATTATAGAACGTCTCAAAGAGGGCAAAAACATAGTACTTGTTACGGATGCAGGCACACCAGGCATTTCGGACCCGGGAGAGGATTTAGTTAAACTTGCTTTAGAAGAAGGGATCAATGTAACTTCGGCTCCAGGAGCAGTAGCTGGCATAACAGCTCTTATTATATCAGGACAATCTACTAGAAGATTTGTATTTGAAGGTTTTTTACCCTCTTCTAAAAAAGAAAAAGCACAGGTGCTTACGGCGCTTAAAGACGAAACGAGAACGATAATACTATATGAAGCGCCTCATCGTTTACTAAAAACGCTGGAGAGTTTATATGAAACTTTAGGAGACAGAAGTATTACAGTTACTAAAGAGCTGACTAAAAAATATGAAATGGTACTTAAAACAACCCTTAAAGATGCTACTCAAAAATATACTTTGGAAGATCCAAGAGGAGAGTATGTACTTATTATAGCAGGAAGAGATATCAAAGAACTTCAGGCTGAGATCCAAAAAGAATGGACAAGCCTTTCTATTGAAGAACATATGAAGATATATTTAGATAAAGGTATGGACGAGAAAAGTGCTATGAAGCAAATAGCAAAAGATCGGGGCGTAGGTAAAAGAGAGATCTATGCACTTTTACATGGTTAATAGCCATGAGCTCTTTATTTTAAATAATTTCTGCTCAAAATAAAACAGTAGGCATCAAGCCTACTGTTTTATTTTGTAAATAGAAAAGTTTTTTGGTTGCTTCTTGTTAGATTGTTTTAAAAGTATTAAAAAGTGGAGAAGAAAAAATATCAGAGTCCTCAGCATCCTCTATAATACATTCCCCTGCATCACCAATATAAAATATTACCTTATCTCCATTTATAAGACCAAGACTTAAGCTGAAATGAGCATTAATATTAAGTATAAGTTCTTTAATTTCATCTGTTAGTGAAGCAATAATCATTGCATAACCTTCTTTTTCTTCTAAAGCATCTTCAGTAGATAATAATTCATTAGAAAGATTAGCAATATGAGCAGCTTTTAAGAATGTATCTTTAAAATTCATTATTTCTAAAGAGGCCTCATTAGGGAAATAGATATTTACTTTATCACATATATTAAATAGGTAGGTAAAAGTTTCTTTTAAAGTATTTGAGGGTATATTTGATAACGCGCAGTATTTTCTCATAAAGTAGTAAACTCCTTGTCATTTGCATTTGTAAGATTCAATAATCTTATTATACTTAAATATACCTAAAGTATCAATTAAAGATAGTATTAATTAGATTTAGAATGATTAAGATAATAACCATTCATAAGTAAAATGACTCTTAAAAGTATCTACTAATTCAGGATAGTTATAAAAGCCTTCTTCCATCAAACGATTAGAAAAAATCATTTGAACTTCATCATTAGCCATCATATTCCAAAAGTATGATAAAATGCCCTCGGCAGAAAAATTCTTTAAGGTATCCAATATAGTTAAAAAATCATATTTAATCTCAGGAGATATATAAGGAGAGTCAATTATAGGATTAAATAACTCTGCTTGTAGAAAGTCTAATAGTTCTTGTTTTTTATTCATAACTATATATTGCCTCCTTTTAAAGGTAAATGATATATGAGGGGGGAATCCCTATTATTATAGATATTCAGGAAATATCACCAATATGCTACAGTAATATAAAAGTATAACCAAAAAACAAATAAATATTCAATATAGAAAGTTGTTTTTAAAATATATTATGGGAATACTATTTAGGATTATAAAAAGCATTTTAATATCTATACTTAAACGGGAGATAATACAATGAAGATAATGACTTTTAACGTGAGATCAGATAATATATTAGATATGAAAAATAGATGGCAAGATAGAGAAGACATTGTTTATGACTTACTTGAAGAATACCCTTGTGACATATTAGGTATGCAGGAAGTATCTAACAGCATGCATAAGGATATTGAAGAAAATGTACAGGATTATGAAATAATAGGTATGGGAAGAACAAGAAAGTTATTCGCAGAGAAAAATAGTTTACTTATATCAAAAAAACATTCCATCGTCGAACATGAAACTTTCTGGCTTTCAAAAACACCTAAAAAAGCAGGGAGTACTATATGGTATTCATTATTTCCACGGATCTGTACTACTGCTATTGTACAGTGTGAGAGTAAGTTAAAGGTGCGGGTGTATAATACACATTTAGACGTTTTATTGCCTCATGCAAGAGAATATGGTTTAAAAAAGATCGGAGAATTTATTGAAAAACACCATGCTAAAGAAAAGCTACCTTGTATATTAATGGGAGATTTTAATGCGACACCTAATAGTAAAGTGATACAAGAGTTTTCAAGAGGCAGCTATATGAATAAAAAGTTTATTGCTGTACAAGAAACTGATAAGAATCTTTATAAAAAAACAACAATGGGTATGTTTAAAGGGAATCAAAAGGGCATGCATATAGATTATATATTTGTATCTGAGGAGTTTACTATTAATGATGTAGAGATTTTAAGGTATAATAAAGAGGGTAAATATCCTTCTGATCATTATCCTGTTATTGCAGATGTTGAGATTTAGAAGGGGGAGTAATGGGGGGAACTTAGATGGCGTATTTCATTAGAGATGAAGAAGAATTTAATGAATGTATATTTCTAGATGAGATTATTGAGGATCAGGCAGCTAGAAATGTTATTTTTAGGGATGTATTATTTAAAAATGTTGTATTTATAGATTGTGATTTAAGCGGAGCAGAATTCATTAACGTACAATTTGAGCATTGCGATTTATCTAATATTAATTTAGATCAAGCTATTGTTCATAATACGCAATTTTTAGATTGTAAGCTGATGGGTACTTACTTAACAGATACATCTATGCAAATAGTTACATTTAATAACTGTAATAGTGAGTATGCTATATTTAGTTCAAGTCATTTAAAAGAAGTTTGTTTTATAGAGTGTAAAATGAATTATAGCAGTTTTTCAAATTGTAAGTTTAATCAAGTTAAGTTTACAATGTGTGAGCTTCTGCGTGCAGATCTAGCAGGAACTAGACTTAAAGGGACAGACTTCACTACTTGTATTATAAGTGAAGTGACTATAAAAATTGAGAATTTAAGAGGGGTTATTCTAACACCATTACAAGCATTAGAGTTCAGTAAACTACTAGGTATTATAGTTAAGGAAACATGAGCCTATAAAATTTACGAGGCTCAAAATTACATAGATTAAGATAAAAATAATAAATAAGATCGAGGTATGACTATGAATCAATTTAAGGATTATACACTAAGTACGGAATTACTTAAGGCTATTACTATGTTAAATTATAAAAATCCGACACAGGTTCAACAAGCTGTAATTCCCACAGTACTTGAAGATAAGGATATCGTTGTAAAGTCACAAACCGGAAGTGGTAAAAGCGCAGCCTTTGCTATTCCAATTTGTGAAAAAATAGTATGGGAAGAAAATAGACCTCAAGCATTGGTACTTACACCAACGAGAGAACTTGCAATGCAGGTAGGTCAAGATTTTTTTAATATTGGAAGATTTAAGAGACTGAAAACAGTAACAGTTTATGGGAAACACTCTTTTACAACAGAACAAAAAGACTTAAAACAAAAAACGCATGTAGTAGTAGGTACCCCTGGAAGAGTTTTAGATCATATAGAAAGAGGAACACTTATACTTGATGGGATATCCTATCTTGTAATAGATGAAGCTGATGAAATGCTTAATATGGGATTTATAGAGCAAGTAGAAAGCATTATAAGTGCATTGCCTAAAAAACGCATCACTATGCTTTTTTCAGCTACCCTACCAGAAGATATAGAAAAACTTTCAAAAAAATATATGCAAAATCCTGCATATATAACGATCCAAAGGGACGAGAAGATATCGGATAAAATAGAACACACGCTTTATGAAGTGAGACAAGAGGCTAAACCGGAAGCTTTACTAGATATTACTATTGTAGAAAATGCAGAAAGTTGTATTATTTTTTGCAATACCAAACAAGCAGTAGATGAACTGTTTGACAGAATGACACAACTTAATTATACCTGTGAGAAGATCCATGGAGGGATGGAGCAAGAAGACCGTTCAAAAGTAATGAATGACTTTAAACGAGGCTATTTTCGCTATCTTATAGCTACAGATGTTGCAGCAAGAGGAATTGATATAGAGAATATAGAACTGATTATTAACTATGATATACCACAAAATAAAGAAAGTTATGTGCATAGAATAGGAAGAACCGGACGTGCAGGCAAAGAAGGAAAGGCCATTACATTTCTTACGCCTTACGAAGAAAAGTTTCTTTTAGAGATAGAAAATTATATAGCATTTAAAATACCAAGAAAGGAACTGCCAGATCATGAACAGGTCAGGAGTTTAAGAGCCGCGTTCGAAGAAAAGATGACTATAAGGCCAAAGGTGAAACAAGATAAGGGTATAAGTTTAAGTGAAGGGATTATGAAGCTGCATATTGCATCCGGTAAGAAAAGTAAGATGAGACCAGTAGATATAGTAGGGACTCTTAGCAATCTTCAGGGTATGAGTGCAGAGGATATTGGCATTATTAACGTACAAGACGTTTCTACCTTTGTAGAGATATTAAATAATAAAGGGGATATGGTATTAAAAACGCTTCAAACAACACCTATAAAAGGAAGACTCAGAAGAGTGAGTAGGGCTAACCAATAAAACAAGGAAATACTTGATTCATAGGCAGCAGGGGAATATAATATTCTAAAGAAATCATATTTTTGCTGCATTGTACTATGAATAAGGAGACGTATCGAAGTGGTCATAACGAGAACGACTCGAAATCGTTTTGTCCAGAAATGGGCACGTGGGTTCGAATCCCACCGTCTCTGTTAAAAACTTCATTATATCTGAGGCATCAGACAATATGGGGGCTTAACTCAAGGGGAGAGTGCTACAATGGCATTGTAGAAGTTGTGGGTTCAAATCCCATAGTCTCCACGCAATAAGAGACTCGCCAAAAGATGGCGGGCTCTTATTTTTTTGCTTAAAAATAGCGTTTATTGAACTATAGAAGAATCAATAGATAGGTTTTACGGTGCAAGTAAAGAACTGGAAGAAATATGCTTCTTTTAGAAAAGATGAAAATATTAACAAGTAGGCTTTAGACAGCATATAGTATATAAGACTTAATAGTGTTTTATTCATTGAATATTCTAGAAGAAAGTTGGTGCTGTTGCCATGAAGACAGTTATTTTTTGCGGTGGAAAAGGCACTCGTATGCGTGAAGAGACTGAATTTCGTCCAAAACCAATGGTACTTATTGGTGAAAGACCGATTATTTGGCATATTATGAAAACCTACTCTTATTACGGTTTTCGTGACTTCATATTATGTGCAGGATACAAAGGAGATATGCTCAAAAGATATTTTATTGAAATGTGCTGGCTGAACAATGATATTTCAATTACTACAGGGACACACCCTAATGTGAAATTTCATACGAAAAATGACGAGATATGGAATGTTACAATCATTGATACTGGGGCGGAAGAACAAACCGGCAGGCGTATTAAACAAGTTCAGAAATACATTGATACGGATGATTTTATGCTGACTTACGGGGATGGGCTTAGCAATGTAAATATACTCAAACTCTATGAAACTCATAAACAAAAGGGTAAAATTGCAACGCTTACCGGAGTTAATCCTACGTCACCTTTTGGTGTATTTCAAACACATAACGGTGTAGTAACTGCTTTTAGAGAAAAACCAGTATTAGAAGACTGTATTAATGCAGGCTATATGGTTTTAAATAAAAAAGTGTTTGACTATATACCTGATACCGATTGTGCATTTGAACAAGAGCCGCTTCATAAGCTTGCCCTTGATTCAGAAATATCTATTTTTAAACATGATGGTTTTTGGACGGCAATTGATACTTGTAAAGATAGTGAAAGAGTTAATAAACTGTGGAAAAAAGGAGAGGCTGCATGGAAAGTTTGGGAGTAGATTTTTCAAAATCCTTTAATAGTATATTTTATGGTAAACGGGTTCTTGTAACAGGTCATACAGGGTTTAAAGGCTCGTGGCTTTCTGTGTGGCTTTATTTAATGGGTGCCAAAGTAATAGGATATGCACTTGATCCTGCATCGAATCTTGATAATTTTGTATTATGTAAAATGAAAGATAAAATGATTGATATACGAGGAGATATTTGTAACAAAAAGAAGCTACGAGAAGTATTTGAGTTTTATAAACCTGAGATTGTCTTTCACCTTGCTGCACAGCCTATTGTTTCTCTTTCTTATAAAAAGCCTATCGAAACGCTAGAAACTAATATTATAGGAACAGCTAATATACTTGAAAATATAAGGCTGTCAGATGATGTTAAAGCAGGTGTAATGATTACTTCTGATAAGTGTTATGAAAATAAAGATCAGATTTGGGGATATCGTGAAGATGATGCATTAGGCGGTTTTGATCCCTATAGTGCCAGTAAAGGCTGCGCTGAGATCATCACCCATGCATACAGAAGATCTTTTATACTATCAGATACTAATACATTATATAAAAAAGCTATTTCATCAGTAAGAGCAGGGAATGTGATAGGCGGGGGAGACTGGTCGCCAGACCGGATTATTCCTGACTGTATCAGAGCACTTAAAAGCAAAAAAGCTATACCCATTAGAAAGCCCCATGCTGTAAGACCATGGCAGTTTGTATTAGAACCTTTATATGGCTATCTGCTTATTGCATCAAAGATGATGCAGGATGCAGATAAATACAGCGGAGCGTGGAATTTTGGTCCAGATTTTAACTCTGTTGTACCTGTCAGTGAAATTGTTAGTTTGGTCATTAAACTTTGGGGAGATGGAAGCTGGGAGGATATATCAGACCCTCAAGCTGTGCATGAGGCAGGCTTATTAAATCTTGACTGTACTAAGTCTAAGACACTTATTGGGTTTAGGCCAAAGCTTACCTTATACGAGGCAATAGAACAGACGCTACATTGGTATAAATCTTATGAGAGTGAGGATGTTTTTAGCCTTTGTGAAAGGCAGATAGCAGATTATTGCTTAAGAGGCTCTCTATAAAATACAGGAAATAAGTTATAAATTATTAAGAAAGGCTGGCGCAGGTTATGAAATTATCGGATTATATTGCAGAGTTTCTGATTAAAAACGGTTGTACCCACGTTTTTGGTTATCAGGGTGGAGCCGTTACACATTTGGTCGATTCCCTATATAAATACAAGCAGATTAAGTTTATAAGCACGTATCATGAACAAGCGGCAGCCTTTGCAGCAGAAGGGTATGCACGCATAAAAAATAGCATAGGAGTAGCCGTAGCTACAAGTGGGCCAGGGGCAACCAATCTTATTACAGGTGTTGGCAGTGCCTACTTTGATTCTGTTCCCTGTCTTTATTTAACAGGTCAAGTCAATACCTATGAATATAAAAATGATTTAGCAATAAGGCAGCTGGGCTTTCAGGAAACCGATATTGTAAGTATCGCTATGCCCATCACAAAATATGCTGTACGTATAACAGATCCTCAATCTATAAGATATGAATTAGAAAAGGCTGTATATACTGCAAATGTCGGAAGAAAAGGTCCCGTACTGCTGGATATTCCTATGAATATTCAGTGTGCTGATGTTTTAGAAGAAACATTACATGGCTTTGAGCAAAAGGATTGTTATGACTTGGATTTTGATTTTGAAACAGTCATACAATATCTTAATAGTTCTAAGCGACCGGTAATACTAGTAGGGGGAGGCGTGAGAATATCCAACGCATCTGAGGTGTTAAATCAAGTGGTAAGCAAACTTAAAATACCAGTTGTAAGCTCACTCATGGGAAGAGACACAGTCGATAACAACCATGAAAATTATATTGGTATGATTGGTGCATACGGAAACAGAAGTGCTAATTTCACAATTGCAAATAGTGACCTTATTATTGCCTTAGGAACAAGGCTTGATACAAGACAGACTGGCACAAAGCCAGAAAATTTTGCAAGAGGTGCAAAGCTTATAAGGGTGGATATCGATCCTGGTGAATTAGATAAAAAGATTAAGCATGATGAAGTTAGTATAAAAGCAGAGCTTCGTGTATTTGTTGAAAAACTTTACGAAAGCATAGAGCGTATTTGTATTTCAAGAGGGAAATGGCTAGAAAAAACTAAAGAATATAAAAGAAAATATCCTACATTTTTGCAAGAAAATTTCAAAGATCCCAATTATGTTATGGCATATATTTCAAAAAGCCTAAGGCCAAGCGATATCATCTGTTTAGATGTAGGACAGAATCAGATGTGGGCTGCACAATCACTATGTCTAAAGAACGGACAGCGCCTTTTAACCTCAGGAGGAATGGGGGCTATGGGATTTTCGCTGCCTTGTGCCATAGGTGCGTATTATAGCGGTGTTTGTGGCAGTGTATTTGCCTTTGCAGGTGATGGCGGCATACAGATGAATATACAGGAACTCGCACTTATTAAGAGAAATCGAATACCTATTAAGATAATAATTATGAATAATGAGAGCCTAGGGATGATCAGACACTTTCAGGAGATGTATTTTGAGGGGCGTTATTGTGCAACTGTTACGGATTATGAGGTGCCGGATTTTTGTAAGCTGGCCAATGCGTATGGTATTAAGAGTGCCAGGCTGGAAAAGAGTAATGATTTTGATACATTAGAAGAGATCTTACACAATAACGAACCTATGGTTATAGAAATTGTACTGCCCAAAAAAACCTATGTCTATCCTAAACTTGCACTCAATCGTCCAATAGAGGAGCAGGAACCACTTCTTAGCCGTGAGGAATTCTTGGAAAATATGATTATAGAACCGGCTTATAATGAAATAGGTATTGAAAAATGATATTAAGTAAGGGGGAAATCATCTGAATGATTATCAGTTATTTATAAAAAAGATATTTGATAGTTTTAAATGTAAAGATAAAGGAGACTTGCTAAAATGTGTGCCTATTTATAATCAGCAAGATACACTTTGTGGTTATCTTGTACCTGTTATAAAGGCATACCGCATTGTGATGCCCGTATGCGGCAAGCTTCTGGCCAGATGGCGCAATGAAAATCCATCTATGTCAGCAGACCAATTTACAGCAACTTCCCAGGGGACTGAGAAATGGTTGGATGAGCTGATTATTCAACGAGATGATAGGATACTTTTTCTTATTGTTACGGTAGATGGTGAAAAAGTTGGGCATATCGGATATTCATCTTTTAATTATGAAGAACAGAGTTGTGAAGTAGATGCGGTATTAAGAGGTGAAAAATCAGTGCATCCAGGTATGATGACATTTGCCCTAGGTGCATTAACTAGTTGGGGACTTAAAGATTTAAAACTTCTTATTATTCGTCTTCGTGTCTTTTCAGATAATACAAGGGCCGTTGCATTCTATAAAAGAAATAACTTTTATATTGAGGCGGAAAACCATCCGGTGGGGCAAGGGTCAAGCAAAACTTATACAGTGATGCGGCTTCAGTCTGATAGCTAATAAAGAAAAGAGGGAGGAAGCTTTTTTTGAAAAATATAATAAGTAATAGAGTGCAAAATCTTACACGTTCAGAAATAAGAATTATGGCTATAGAGTGTGAAAAAAGCGGTGGTATTAATTTATCTCAAGGCATTTGTGATATGCCGCTGCCACCTATACTTGCGGACGCAGCAAAAGATGCTATTCAAAAGGGAGAGAATCATTATACAAGATTTGATGGTATTACAGAGCTTAGAGATGCGGTAGCTTACAAGCTTTTAAATTATAACGGGATACAGACTCAACCTGATACTGACATCGTTATTACATCGGGATCGACAGGTGCTTTCTACTGTGCATGTCTTGCACTTTTAAATCCTGGCGACGAGATGATCCTTTTTGAGCCTTATTATGGTTACCATGAATATACTATGCTGGCACTGGATATCGTACCTGTTTATGCGAAGCTAACGCCGCCAGATTGGCATTTTGATCCAGAAGCAGTTGAAAGTTTGATTACCAAACGGACACGGGGAATTGTTATTAATACACCTTCAAACCCATCGGGAAAAATATTCTCGCAAGAAGAGATTAATCAGCTAGCAGAGATATGTATCCGGCATGATCTTCTCATCTTTACAGATGAAATTTATGAGTATATTGTGTATGATGGTATGCAACATATTAGCCCTGGCTCTCTTTCATCTATCAAGGACCGGGTTATTACAATCTCTGGGTATTCTAAGACCTTTAGTATTACTGGATGGCGTATTGGTTACAGCGCGTGTCATGAAAGTCTTGCAAACCCCATAGGCTGTGCCAGTGATCTGGTGTACGTATGTGCACCTGCACCCTTACAGGCTGGAGTAAGTAAGGCCATCATCACATTACCAGACAGTTTTTATACTTCATTAAGTAAGCAATATGAGCACAAAAGAAATCTGATATGCAGTGCCCTCAAAGAAGCTTCTATTATGCCTTATATACCCCAGGGCGCTTATTATGTTTTAGCAGATGTAAGTGCGATACCTGGAACAAGCAGTAAAGAGAAAGCAATGTATCTGCTTGAAAAAACCGGTGTGGCTGTTGTACCTGGCAGTGCCTTTTATCATGATGAAGGCGGAAATAATCTTATTAGACTTTGTTTTGCAAAAGAGGATAAGGTGCTGGAAGAGGCCTGTGAGAGACTACAAAGGCTTAAGTTAAAATAACATAACACTGCAAAAGTGTCATGTAATCACTAGTCAGGGGGGAAATCTTTTGAATAAAAAAATCAGCTTTGCAGGACCATCTATTACTGAAAAAGAGGCATCTTACGTGCTTGATGCAGTTTGGAATGGATGGTATGAAAACTATGATAACTATGTTAAAAAACTTGAAAAAACCTTTGCAGATTATATAGGCGTAAGATATGCTATTGCAACCCATTGCTGTACCGTAGCTTTGCATCTCGCAGCTGCATCTTTAGGTTTATGTGATCAAGATGAGGTGATTGTTACGGATTTTAGCTGGGTTGCTACAGCTTATGCGATTAAGTATACAGGAGCAAAATGTGTTTTTGTAGATATTGATCCGGATACTTGGACGATTGACCCAAGTTGTATCAGAAAAGCTATTACATCAAAGACAAAGGCCATTATGCTTGTTCATACCTTTGGACACCCTGCCGACATGGAAGAAATCCTTAAAATTGCACAGGAATATGGCCTTTACGTTATTGAAGATGCGGCCCCTTCTATTGCCGCACAATATAAGGGCAGACGTGTGGGTTCATTTGGTGATCTTTCATGTTTTAGTTTTCAAGGCGGTAAGATGACTGTAAGCGGAGAAGGAGGCATCTTGTTAACAGATAACGAAACACTTTATGAAAAAGCGAAGCTGCTATCATCTATGGGAAGAACGGACAGTCAAGCCGCTTTTTGGTCAGATAAGCTTGGTTATCAGTATACTATGAATAATATTACGGCTTCTCTCGCACTGGCACAAATTGAAAGGGTAGATGAACTTCTAGATAAAAAAAGGCAGCTATTTAGTTTTTATTATAATCAACTTAAAACTATAAAAGGTATTAAAATGATAAAAGAAAAAGAGGGATATATGAGCAATTATTGTTATCCTTCTCTGCTTCTTGAAGGATATTCTAAAAATCAAAGAGATAGTATTTTAGATAAATTAAAGGCTTTAAATATTCATGCAAGACCGGGCTTTCCTCAGATGAGTCGTTTTCCTGAATTTGAGCAGAGGTTCGAAAATCCTGTTGCCAGGATGGTAGAAGAGCGAGGTATCTCCCTGCCTTCTGCTGCGAATATGACAGAAGAAGACGTAGATTTTGTATGCAAAAGTTTGCTAAGTTTTCTTTAAGAGTGAATGAGTGAGGTGAGAAAGGCATGAAGTCGGAACAACAGCTTAGAGCAGAGATTATTGAGCGTACAAAAGAAATTTATGAACTTCGTAAACAAAAAGAGGTATTTATTCCGGGAACATCCAAGGTAAACTATGCTGGTCGTGTATTCGATGAGAAGGAAATGCAAGCAATGGTAGATAGCGTATTAGATTTTTGGCTTACCTTAGGGGAAAAGGGCAATGCGTTTATAAAAGATTTTTCTGCTTATATGGGTATGAGATATGGCCTGATGCTCAACTCAGGATCCTCAGCAAACCTAGTGGCTATAAGTGCTTTATGCTCGCCGAATATAGCGCAGCCCATGAAGCCTGGAGATGAAGTTATTACTACGGCCCTTACATTTCCTACAACCCTTAACCCTATTCTACAAAATGGCCTTGTGCCAGTTTTTGTAGATGTGGAGGAGGGAACTTATAATATCGATGCCTCTAAGCTTGAGCAGGCATTATCTGATAAGACCCGTGCCATAATGTTCGCACATACTTTGGGAAATCCTGCTGAGATGGATGTCATTATGGATTTTGCAAAAACCCATGGGCTTTATGTAATCGAAGATACTTGCGATGCACTGGGATCCTATTATGATGGTAAACTTTGTGGTACATTTGGGGATATGTCAACCTATAGCTTTTATGCAGCCCATCATATGACAATGGGAGAATGTGGCGCTGTGCTTACAAATAATATGGGGTTGTATAGACAGGCACTTTCTATCCGCGATTGGGGTAGAGCCTGTTACTGTCAGACTGGGGAGAAAAATCCAAATGGAGCGTGCAGACACAGGTTCGATCACATATTTGAAGGGCTTCCTGATGGTTATGATCATAAATATGTTTACAGTAATATAGGGTATAATTTAAAACCTCTTGATATTCAATGTGCTATGGGGATTGAACAGTTAAAAAAACTTCCGGGTTTTGGCGAGGCTAGAAGAAAGAACTTTAGCATACTCTATCATGCACTAAATAAACATGAAAATTATTTTATATTGCCAAAGGCACTTCCGAAATCTAATCCTTCCTGGTTTGCGATGCCACTCACTTTGCGCAGTGATAGCGCTTTTTCGCGAAAGGATATCGTGATGTATTTGGAAAATGAGCATATTGAAACACGGATGCTTTTTACAGGCAATATATTAAAACATCCGGCTTATCGCAATATACAGTATCGTATAAGCGGAAGTCTTGAGCAGACAGAAAAAGTACTGCATCATACGTTTTTTATAGGCGTATATCCAGGGATGACTCAAGAAAAGTTAGCGTACATGGTTGAAAGAATCGATCATTTTATAGAAGGTATTTAACCACAGGGGTATTAATTAATCAGGGGGTTAAGATATGATGGATCATAAAAGTTTAATTACAAGTGAGGTACATACACCACTTGTAAGTATTGTAGTTTTAGCCTACAATCACCTTAATTATACGAAGATGTGCATTGAAAGCTTATATAAGTATACATCAGATGTAAATTTTGAGCTTATTACCATTAATAATGGTTCAACGGATGGGACAGAGGCGTATTTTGAGAGCCTTACTCATACTAAGAAAATTAGTTTTCCTGAGAATATCGGCGTAGATAAAGCCATTAATTACGGCTTTAAAATAGCAGAAGGCAAATACACGCTTAACTTGAGTAATGATATTGTAGTGACAAGTAATTGGCTGAGTAACCTGATAACGTGTATGGAATCAGATGTAAAAGTCGGTATGGTAGTTCCGGTATGCGGTGCTTCGTCTAACAATCAGCAGGTTGTACTGCCCTATAACTCACTGGATGAGATGCAGCACATGGCTAGAAAGTATAATAAGAGCAATCCAAATCTATGGGAAGAAAGACTTAAACTGGTAACTTATACATGTCTTTTTAGAACCGACCTGCAGAAAGCGATAGGCGGATTTGATGAAGCATTTAACCCGGGGGCTTATGATGATGATGCAATCAGTTTTCGTATACGCCGGGCAGGCTACAAATTGATTCTTGCAATGGATACTTATGTTCATCATTTTGGATCAGTTACTTTTAATGCGGAATATACGAAGAATAACCTTGCTGCTAGAAATAATGAGTTATTTAAGAAAAAGTTCGGCTTGTACTCGTGGAATGCCTGTATGATTGATTTTAATATTGTCAATATAGCAGACTATACTAAAGGGGGATCAGTTCGTATTCTTGGTATAGGTAAGTCATGTGCATCAACACTGCTGCAGATGAAAAATATATTTAGAAAAAACGGTGTTTGGGATACAGAGCTTTTTTACCTTTCAGAAGCTGAACAGAGTATGACAGATCTTTATACGATTTGTAGGGAGTGCATTTATGCATCAGCTCAAAATGTAAAACAATACTTTGGCAGCAGACAGTATGATGTGATCGTTGTTGAAAGCGAAACCAATAAACTTGATGATCTGGAACAATTTTTTATAGATCTGGCGGATATGGTAAAAGATGATGGACAGATTATTACAACTGCTTTAGGTGAAGTATATCCCAAAATAAATAACATACTTTTAGAAAAGGGTTTTATTCATTCAAATCAAGTACGTAATTATTACTTTGCTTTTACAGCACAGCAGTCACAAGAAGAACTTAGCAATAAATAAAGCTATATTGAAAAAACTGATAAAGAAAAAATAGCCTATGAGATAAATTTATTTTATCCTATAGGCTACTTTTGAATATTATAATTGGGAAACAGCTTCTTCGAGCTGAATAAAGGCTTGCTCAAGAATAGATCGAGGACAAGCGATATTAATACGCTGAAAACCGGCACCACCGGCACCGAACATCTCACCGGCATCCAGCCATAGTTTTGCTTTATTTACGATAAGATCTTCAAGCTGTGCTTCACTTAGACCCAGCTCTTTAAAATCAAGCCAAATAAGATAGGTGCCTTCTGGTTCGACAAGCTTGATTTGAGGAAGTTTTTCACTAAGAAAGGTTCGAGCGAACTCTAAATTTCCCACAAGATATGTTCTTAATGCCATGAGCCACTCAAGTCCGTTAGAGTAAGCAGCTTTGCAGGCAGTGATCCCCATAATATTAAGTTGACTATAACCACTTTTAGAAACCTCTTTTTTAAATTTATGTCGGATAGCTCTATTTTCTATAAAAATATTGGAGATCTGCAGAGCAGCCAGATTGAACGTCTTAGTAGGTGCAGTACAGGTAACCGTTATATCGGAAAACTCTGGTTTTAGATTGGCGAATACAGAATGTATATGGTTTTCATATATAAAGTCGGCATGTATCTCATCTGAAACGACTATAACACCATGTTTTGTACAAATATCTCCCATACGAATCAGTTCATCTTGTGTCCATACCCGGCCTACTGGATTATGGGGGCTGCATAAGATGAACAGCTTGACATTATTTTGTTTAATTTTATTTTCAAAGTCCTCAAAATCTATGAAATATCTGCCATTAGAGTAAACAAGCTCATTAATCACAAGCATACGCTCATTGATTAGAACTGACTCGGCGAAAGGGTAGTAAACAGGTTGTTGGATGAGGACGGCATCACCTTTATTGGTGAGTGCGCGAATAGCGGTACAAATAGCATAGACAACACTGGGTGTCTTTACAAGCCAATTGGGCTCTATATGCCAATCAAACTGGGAAGCAAACCAGTTTTGTAATACTTCAATATAGTCCTCTCTGTTTTCAGAATAACCAAAAATACCATGAAGACTTTTATCTGTAAGTGCATCTATTACAGCAGGCGGTGCTTGAAAATCCATATCTGCAACCCAAAGTGGCAAGATGCCATCAGGTTTACCACGGCGGAGGGCAAAATCATATTTAATCGAATCGGTATTTCGGCGGTCTATTATTTTATCAAAATTATAATCCATTCTCTATTCCTCCTTTAAGGCATCTGCAAGGTCGCGCGTTAAATCCTGGATACTTTCAAGACCAACTGACAGACGGAGCAGACATTCATTAATACCTTTTGCATCCCGTTCTTCTTTGGGAACATCAGCATGCGTTTGCATCATGGGATAAGTGATCAGTGTTTCTACGCCACCCAAGCTCTCTGCGTACTGTATGACAGATACACATTCCAATATTTTTTTTGCAGTTTGTTCACAATCTACCTCGAAGGAAATCATGGCGCCAAAGCCAGTTGATTGTTTTTTTGAAACCTCATAGTCAGGATGCGTCGAAAGTCCAACATAATGTACTGCTTTAACTTTTTCTTGTGTACAAAGCCATCCAGCGAGCTTGGTGGCATTTTCCTGTTGCTTTTCCATACGAATAGCAAGGGTTTTAATACCACGAATCAAAAGCCAGCTGTCAAATGGTGAAAGACACGCACCCGTTGTCCTATAAATAAATCTTAGTTGTTCTAAGATCTGATTATCACAGACAACTAAAAAACCTGCAAGGGTGTCATTGTGACCGCCCAGATATTTTGTGCCACTGTGTATGACGATATCTGCACCAAGTTTAATAGGCTGTTGGAAGTAGGGCGTTAAAAATGTATTATCAACAATCAGCAAAAGATTCTTGTTTTTTGCAAGTTGTGATACAGCGGCAATATCTGTGACCTGCATCATAGGATTGCTTGGCGTCTCGATAAAAATTGCTTTAGTTTGGGGGTTAATGTGAGATGCAATCAGCGAAAGATTAGAAGTGTTTACAAAGTCGAAGGTAATGCCATTTTTCATAGATATATTATGAAAGAGTCTATGGGAACCCCCATAGAGATCATCAGAAGCAATAATATGATCGCCCGGTGAGAAAAGCTCTAGGAGCGCAGAAACAGCTGCCATCCCTGTTGAAAAAGCTATTGCATCAATACCTCCTTCAAGTTGAGCGACTGTTTTTTCAAGATGTTCACGCGTTGGGTTTTGAAGACGTGAGTAATCATAACCTGTGCTTTGACCAACACCAGGGTGTGCAAAAGTTGCAGACTGAAAAATAGGTACACTTACAGCACCGGTACGGTCATATTTGTCATCATTACCATGTATACAAAGTGTATTAAAATCCATAGTCATATCTCCCATCTTAGTAAAAAATAAACTTTTGATTAGTTTGATGTTTTTTATATTGATTTATTAAGACATATAGTATTATTTTTATATAATTAATTTTGAGCTTTATTTCATAGTAATATTATATGTATTCAATGATATGAGAAAAAAATAAAGTTGTCAATTTAAATTATTATATTATTAGTTTTATGGTATGATATATTAAAAATATAGAATATTTTTTATTATATAAGTGTAAGGTTGAAATAAAAACACTTTCAATTTTTCATTTGTGATATGCAATGGGGGTAAAGGTGTAAAAGTTTATTCATAAGAAATTTATGGATAGGTTCCTATAATACTGATCGGGAGGAAAGTTTATATGGTAATTTTTGTACTATGGATGATATCACCTATTATCCTTGGCATATGGCTTATCATTACAGCAAGTCAAAAATCCAAGCTTAATAGGCAGATGCAGATGCTTACAGCTTATTTACGGAGACTTTATGAAGAAGAAAAGATTTCAAAGGAAGTGTATCATAATATAATACAAAGGCGAGATAGCTATGGGGATTATCCAAGCTGTAACATACCAAAAACAGATGAGATACAGCAGGGCACTAAGTTAGAGCCGCTATATAATGGTGATAGGGTTCAAAATTCTATACCATCTTATCAGCCTTCTAAAAAATCTAAAAAACCTATAAGTACCATCAATATTGTACTTATTATTGGCGTACTCTTTATTATTCTTTCGGGGCTTATTTTTGCTACAACCACATGGAAGACATTGCCTAGTCTTGCAAGGACGATGATTGTATTTTCACTTGTTATAGTATTTTTCACCTCTTCATGGATTGCAGAAAATAAACTGAAGCTTAAGCAAACTAGTGTTGCGTTTTATACACTAGGTAGTATCTTTTTACCTATTACAATGATAGCTGTAGGTTATTTTAGGTTACTTGGAGACTGGTTTACTCTGTATGGAGAAGGCCGGTATTTACTTGCATTAACGGCATTTTTATTACTGGCTTTAGCAGCTTTTATAGGGGGGATGAAGTATCAATCCTATTATTTTGTATGGACGACATTTGGCTGTGTGACCTTATCTTTTATGAGTTTGATACGTATAGTGTTTGATGCAATGGATCTTTTAGCATTAGGACTTGCGATTTATTCTTCGGCACTTATTATACTAAGCCAAAGATTAACCATTAATGAAGAGCAACAAGAAAAGACATATACTTTATTTCTAAAATTTATGAGGCCTTTTTCGATGATCAATCTTCTAGTTTTGGCAGTCTTTGGGGCAGTTATATCAGGTATGGGGATACTCTCTGGGATTGCGATGATTATTTTTGCCGGGATTTTTCTAAATGGGACTTTTTATTCCGAGGCAAAAGTGTATGGGATTTATCCCTTTACGGTGACATTGATGGTTGGGTTTGTAAAGCTTGGTGCATCTTATGAAATAGACAAACTGTTTTTGATGATGTCCCTTGCTGGCGTTATGATTTTTATTTTTAGCTTAATGAATTTATTAAATAACTATGTAAAAAGAGCTTTGAATATTGCCGCAGTACTGATAGGCATTATTTGTCTAGGCGTTGGTGGGGCAGCAGTAATTATTGAAGAAACATGGACACTATATAGGTTAGCTGCAGCAGCAATTGTTCTATTTAATATGACATGGGGTATTTTAAAGTATAAAAATAAACCACTGCTCTATATGCAGCCTGTTGTACTTATTACATTATTATGGGGAAGTGTAGAAATTTTATTACCCCCTGGGTTTCCAAAAGGAATAATCCTATCTTTAGCAACAGTGCTATTTTTTGGTATTTATTATTTTCTTAAAGTATCTAAGGCACATATTTCTTTTAGAACTAGGTTATCTGATGGGCTCTTTGTAATAACCTCATTATGGGGAGGCTTATATGACTTTTCTTATCAGTATGCTTCAAGCTTTTGGAGTTACAAGAATGTATTTGTGTTAAGTTCCTTCATGATAGTTTGCGTTTTAATTGGGATATTATCTGCGCAGAAGGAAAAAGATTTGTGGTGTAAATTTTATGCACTTATATTACCTCATACACTTATATTGATGCTGCTTCCTATTAGAGAAATGGTTGTAAATAGCTTTAATAGAGACGCAGGCAAGTATCTATTTTTAGCTTATGTGATGCTACTTACACTATCAGCCGTATGCATTTTGATTTTGCAGCATAAATACAGTCGGTTATCTCGTTATGAAAATCCTTTTGGGGCAGCTGTAACACTTTATACTATAGCCGCTTTTATTGTGACCGTACTATTACTAAACAGAGGACATTATCCTGCCTATTTGTGGCTCTTTACACTTTATTGGGGTGTAAGGTATAGGATAGAACAGAAGAAAGAGAAGGGGATAGGTCTAATTGGTATAAATAGTATGTATTATGTAGCGGGCACGGGACTATTTATGGCAGTGTTTTTTACTGCAAGAAGCCTATTTACCAATAGTCATATTGCTTATATGCTTTGTGCGCCGGCAGCGTTGTCTATTATTTTATTTGGTGTGTATCTCTTAGGCAGCAGCCAAGAAGAGACGGAGACAGAAGGTATTAAGAATTTATATTATTTATCAGCGATAAGTCTCTATTTATTGGCATGTATTAATACAGGACTTTATATATTGGATCAGGATATTTCATCTTTATACGTCATAGTGAGTTTGGTGCTCATAGTCTTAAGTTTTGGAGCACTTTATCTTCAAAAAAATACCCTATGGAGTATTCTGCCGCTTACACTCATTTATCCAGTACTTTATACTACGCTTTCGAGACTCGGATATGATGAAGAAGTGATATACATGACAATGACGCTTGCGTTATTTATCTTTTTAACCCTATTTAGCCGGATGCTTTGTAAACAGTTTTATGCATTACATGAGTGGGGGGGGAAGCGAAAGATTGAGGTTGACTGGTTGGCAGTTATCAATATTACAGCACCTTTCTATCTCCTATTTAAAGGAGATCAGTACTGGCGGTTTGCAGGTTGTATACTTATGGGGCTTTATATACTTTCCTTTTATAGTAGATTTAAGGCCAATCATGCAAATAAAATTATTTTTACAGCAGCAAGTATTTGTGTAGCTTTTGCCTATTGGATGCAGCCATTTATTGTCTTTCATGAAAGAATTGAGACAGAACTTAATTTACTGCCGCTTATTTTAATTGCTTTTCTAGTACAAAAGGTGATATGGAAAGGCCAAGAAAGGGTAACAAGCATTATTTCATTAGCTGTTGGCATCTTTTGTTTGATAAGATTAGGCGTAGATGCAGTTATTTATGAAAATGACATAGACACACTTATTATTGCTTTAAGTGCTTTAGGGATATTGTTAGTTTCTTTTTATCTTAAGCGGAAAAGGTGGTTTGTACTCTCGGCAGTAACCTTGGTAGTTTTAGCACTCTATATGTCTAAAAGTTTCTGGATGTCGCTGGCGTGGTGGATTTATCTGCTTGGAGCTGGGATTATACTTATTAGTATTGCAGCAGTCAATGAACGTATTAAAGGAAAGAGCACGAGTCTTGTAGAAAAAGTAGGACGTTTTATGAGCGATTGGTCCTGGTAGACTGTTAGATCAGATAGTCTACTTGATAAGAGTCATTATATTATAAAGGCATATAGCGTTTAGCGTTATTAGCAAATTCTAATTTATATATCTGGAGCGGCATATGAAAATCGATAGATTGATTGCTATTATTACTATTTTACTTCAAAGAGAAAGAATAACAGCACCTGAGCTGGCACAAAAACTAGAGGTTTCTAGACGAACTATTGGACGGGATATTGATGATTTGTGCAAAGCAGGTATACCTATAATAACCTGGCAGGGTGGAGGTGGAGGAATTTCAATTGCCGAAGGCTATAATCTTGATAGAAGTGTACTAACAAGAGAAGAACTGCAGAATATTCTTATTGGTCTTAGAAGTTTAAGTTCGGCTTACCATACGAGCGGCCTTGAGAATCTTTTAAAAAAACTTTCTCCAAATCAAGAGGAGGTAATAGCCTTAAAGGATAGTATGGTTATTGATTTAGCATCACATTATAAGGAAAGTCTTTCTGCAAAAATTAATCTGCTCCAAGGGGCTATAAAAGAAAACCATAGAATCTCATTTGATTATTATTCCCCTAAAGGGGTTGAAGGGAGGTTAGTTGAACCTTACTTCATAGTCTTTAAGTGGTCGGCGTGGTATGTATTTGGTTTTTGTATGAAAAGTGAAGATTTTCGTCTGTTTAAGCTGAACCGCTTATGGGAGCTTGCGTTAAGCTTAGAAGTTTTTAAACCAAGAGAAGTTCCGGTAGAGAAGCAGGATCTAGATAGACATCTAACAGATAATCATAAAATGATCGTTTTATTTGATAAAAGTGAGGAATATTTATTAATTGAAGAATATGGACCAGACTGTTATAAACAAACAGAAGATGGTAAGCTGCGTTTTGAGAGAGGGTATACTAATCGGGATTATATTATCAGGTGGCTTCTAGGTTTTGGGGATAGAGCTCAGGTTATTTTTCCAAAAGATTTAAAAGATGAAATTAAGGAGCAGGTAAGAAAAATGCTTAAAAAGTATAAATAATTTTTTGAACAAGACATATAGATGTCCTGTTTACTTTGATATGATCATATAGAAACATTTAATAGATTAGAGTATACAAGGTGGGGGCGTTAATATGGTTGAATCAAGATGTGGCATCGTTTGTTCAGAATGTGAGTTTAGGGTTAGTATGAATTGTAAAGGGTGTACTTGTATCACAAAGCCTTTTTGGGGAGAGGATTGTAAGATTAAGTCTTGTGCTGAATCAAAGCAGCTTAAACATTGCGGAGAATGTGCAGATGATATTTTTCCCTGTGATCAGCTTTTAGAGTTTGCGTATGATAAAGCGCAAGGTGATGATGGAGCGCGTATTAATCAGTGTGAGATGTGGAGGAATGAAAAATGAAATATGAGTGGTTAGATGCATATTGTCTATCAAAGATAGGTGCAGAAAAAGATTTTAAAGAAGAGTGGCAAGCAACAAGATATATGTTAGGTGGTAAGATGTTTGCCCTAAGAGGTGGGGATAAAGAAGGAAAACAAATTATAACGCTTAAACTGGAGCCGCCTCATGGACAATTTTTAAGACAGCAATATAAAGATATCATAGCAGGTTATTATATGAATAAAGACCATTGGAACTCTTTATATCTAGAGGGTGAAGTACCTGATGAAGTATTAAAGGATATGATTGACCGGTCGTATCATCTTATATTTAAAGCTTTGCCTAAGAAGGTACAAATGGATTTAAACCAGCAGCATAAGAACTAGCGTTAGAAACATCAGAAATAGCAGAAGAAATGGCTTGAAAAAATACATTAATGATTATATAATGATAAAGGTAAAACAATCTTTTGGGATTGATGAGTTGTCGCCAAGCGGTAAGGCACTGGACTCTGACTCCAGCACTTCGAAGGTTCGAATCCTTCCAGCTCAGTCATAAAGGCATCCTAGTTTAGTATTAAAAATACTAAGCAGGATGTCTTTTTTATTAGGTATATAAGTTATATTATAGTCATAAGTGAATCAAACTTATGATTCTAAATAATTAAACTGATAATTATTGGATAAAAAGCAATGACACATACAAGTCTAAGGAGTTGTATAACAATTATTTTGGGTGGTTCTGCCCCAAAATCACTTGCCATAAGACAAATATCTGTTGCACCGCCTGGAACACAGGCAAAAAAACAGGTTATCATATCTAACTTGCTATTTTTATAAAGCACCATACTCGTTAATAGCGTCATCATAGCGAAACCTGCTATGAGTATAATAGCTGGAATAATAGCAGAACGCAAATGAAGGATAGATGTAAGCGTTACATTAACCCCAATAAGTGTCCCAGCACACACTTGAGCAAAGCTTTTAACAGCTGGGGGCATATAGACATTGCCCCAAAATATATTCTGAAGGGCAACGCCAACCATTGAAAATACAATAGCACCTGCGGGGATTTTTAAGACATACCCAATAAGTCCAGAGACAATACTTATAAAAGCCGTACATATAATAGCTTTTGGTTTATTGGATATAGACAGCGTAGTAGTACAGGCTGTATTTTTTAAGCTGGCAGCATTAAGTGGAGCCTTTGGATGTTTTGAAGATTCTAGAAGGGGTATAACATGGCGGATTAGAGCTGGAAATAATCCCATTACAGATATAAGTCGTACAAGCTGAAGCATAGAAATAACAGCTGTATCAGCACCCATATCATCGCCTATAAGAGACATATCAACTATACCGCCAGGCGCAGATGCTAACATGGCAGTCACAGGATCGTATGGTGTTATTTTATAAATAATGAATCCTACTGTTAAGCTAAAGCATAACATTGAAACAACGGTCAGTATGGCAGGCTTAATCATTGAACGAAGTGCAAGAACATCACGACGGGTGACATTGCTGCCAATAAATAAGCCTGCTATAATTTGTGTAAAGGTTTTTGAACCAGCAGGCATTGAAGCCATACCAGTTATAATATTTAATAGTGCTACAGCAAACATAGCACCTATCATGGTGCCAGCAGGAATTTTTAATTTGGGGGCAATGATTGCTCCGAGTATTGCGACGAGCAGTGTAATAATAATAGTATTTATAGCAGTCACTCCTAGCGCTTAATCTGTTTACACTTTATTATAACATATAAGCTTAGTATTAAACGTTGACTTTATTATAATAAGTAGCTATAATGACAGAAGTTTATTGATTATGAGGAGGCATTTTGTATGAATAACTCTGTAGCACCACCTATTTATGCACAGATAGCATTTGATATAGCATCTAGAATTGCAAGAGGTGAATTAAAGGAAAATAGTAAAATATCAGGCCGATCGCTTATGTCCTCTGAATACGGGGTTTCACCTGAAACAATACGCAGATCTCTAAGACTTCTATCAGATATGGATATTGTGCTCGTGCAGCCTAATAGCGGAGCTATCATACTATCAAAAGAAAATGCTAACAAATATATGGAAAAGTTTAATAGAGGTAAAACCTATCGAGAGCTTAAACATGAGTTAAAGGATCTCATTAAGCAAAGAGATGAAATCAATGATCGTATCTTAAATATGATTGATAAGATGTTTAGTTTAAATGAGAAGTCAAAGGAAATTGAAGCGATTAATCAGTATGAAATAAAAATTCCAAAAAACTCATTTATTATTAATAAGACGATTACAGATACAAAGTTTTGGCAAAACACTGGGGCTACAATAGTGGGTATTAGGCGTGGGGAGCAAATCTTTTTATCGCCAGGACCGTATGCTATTTTTGAAGAAGAAGATAGTATTATTATTATTGGAGATGTAGCATCTTATAGAAGAGTAGAAGAATTTATAAAAGACTTTCATGTATAAAACAATTACGTATAAGGAATATATAGGTTTGTTATTTAAAAGCATACTATCATAAATAGCCAAAGGGCTTATGATAGTATGCTTTTTTTGCAGGTCAAAGTAAACTTAACACTATAATCACTCTTGTTTAAAACGTATAAAAATAATTGTATATTTAGTCAAGTTTGACAAAGTTGTAAGTTTCTATTATAATATGAAGGTAAACTGACAACCATGCGTAAAAAATGAAGTTGTCAGATCGAGTCGAATAAATTAGAAGTAAGGGAGTGAAATGATGATTAAATTTAGTGGCATAAGTAAGAGCTTTGGAAAAACTAAGATAATTGATAACCTTAGCTTTGAAGTAAATGAAGGAGAATTTATAGTACTTATTGGCCCCAGTGGATGTGGCAAAACGACTACGCTGAAAATGATTAATAGGTTGATTGAACCAGAAAGTGGCTCAATCATTATTGATGGAACGGATATTGCCAGTGTAGATACCGTAACCTTAAGAAGAAAAATTGGATATGTTATACAGCAAATAGGGCTATTTCCTAATATGACAGTTGAAGAAAATATTTGTGTAGTCCCTAAACTGCTTAAATGGGATAAAGAAAAATGCGCAGAGCGTACTAAAGAACTTTTAGAACTTGTAAGTATGCCTTATGAACAATATGCCAAAAAGTACCCTACAGAACTTAGTGGTGGTCAGCAGCAAAGGGTAGGTGTTTTAAGAGCACTTGCTGCTTCACCACCTATTGTACTTATGGATGAACCTTTTGGAGCACTAGATCCTCTAACAAGAGATGCACTTCAAGATGAGGTTAAAACACTTCAGCAAAAACTAGGTAAAACAATTATTTTTGTTACCCATGATATGGATGAAGCTTTAAAAATGGCAGATACAATTGTATTTATGGATAAAGGCAAAATACTTCAAATGGCATCACCAGAAGAAATGCTTAGAAATCCAGCAGATGATATCATTCGAGAGTTTATGGGAAAACGCAGCGTTTATAATAATAACCAAGATTTAAGAGCTGTAGATTTCATGAATGTAAATGTTGTAAAAACGATAGAGAAAAAGCAAACTTTAGAGTGCCTGGAACTCATGAAGCGTAAAAAAGTTAATTCTATTATAGTTACAGATAAAGATGCAGTATTTAAAGGGATCGTTACTATTGAGGATTTAAAAAATCATGGTAAAGTCGGTGTGCCGATTAGCGAGATTGTTAATAGAGAAGCACAACTTATTCATAAAGATATGGGAGCCAAAGAAGCTTTTGACATACTTATTGAATCTAAGAGAGATTATCTCGTCGTGGTTGATGATCATAATCAAGTGATAGGTATTATTAATAAAACAAGCATGGTTAAGGCACTAGCTGATGCATTGTGGGGTGAGCTTGAATGTATCAATTTATAGAATTTCTTATTAAGAATCAAAAAATGATTTCACAGTCACTTATGGTTCATACAGAACTTGTTATAACAGCAGTATTTATAGGCGCTTTAATCGCTATACCAGCAGGTATCATACTATCTAGATATCAAAAGGCAGCTAAATTAACATTAGGATTTGCAGGAATCATACAAACAATACCGGGACTCGTGATGCTAGGCTTTGCACTGATGCTGTTTGGTATAGGAAAAATGCCAGCTATCGTTGTTTTAGCCCTATATGCAATACTTCCTATCTTAACGAATACTTACGTAGGTATTGCAGAAGTTGATAAGCACTACAAAGAGGCAGCTAAAGGGATAGGTATGACGAGCATGCAGATTCTTTTTAAAGTAGAAATTCCTATAGCACTGCCTACTATTGTGAGCGGTATTAAGATTTCTACAGTATATATTGTTAGCTGGGCGACACTTGCTGCTCTAATAGGTGCTGGAGGTCTTGGTGACTTGATCTGGACGGGACTTTCTACAACAAACAATTACTATATTATTGCAGGGGCTATTCCTGCGGCTATTATGGCTGTTTTAATAGGTAGCGTTATTGGCGGCTTACAAAGACTCGTGACTCCTCGCGGATTAAAGGTAAGGGGGGGAAAATAATGGGAAGTATTTTAAATTATACAATACAGCATTTATATATTGTTTTCATAGCGTGTATTTTTTCAGCTGTGATAGGGGTTATGTTAGGTGTAATTGCTTATTGGGTGAAATATGTAGATACAATTATTTTAAGTATAGCTGACGTTGTTCAGACTATTCCATCTCTTGCACTTCTTGCAATGCTTATGCTTATATTTGGCCTAGGGAATACAACACTTATAGCAGGGCTTATTCTTTACTCACTTTTACCTATTATTCGTAATACTTATACTGGTATGCAATCGATTAGTCCTTATATTAAAGAAGCTGCTATAGGGATGGGTATGTCTAAATGGCAAAGGCTTTTTAGAGTAGAACTTCCTCTGGCATTTCCTATGATTTTTTCAGGTATTAAAATTGCTATGGTAACGGCAATAGGCATATCAGTAATAGGCGTGCTTATAGGCGCTGGGGGACTCGGTTATCCCATTTATAGAGGCATACAGTCCAATAATTTTAAACTTATTTTATCAGGTGCTATACCGGTTGTTATACTTGCTTTGTTATTTGATTTTGTAATGACTCGAATAGAAATAAAAATGTACAAAGGCCACAAATAAAAGATAGGAAAGGAAGAAAAAAATGAAAACAATTAAAAAATTACTCACACTAGGATTATGTGGAGGACTACTAATAAGCAGTGTACTTACTGGATGTAGTAATTCAAAAAAAGTTGTAATAGGTTCTAAAGATTTTAGTGAAAATATTGTGCTTGCAGAGATTATGGCACAACTTATTGAAAATGATACAACTATTCAAGTAGAACGTAAACTGAATATGGGTGGTACTTTTGTAAATTTTGAAGCCATTAAAAACGGAGGCATTGATATTTATCCAGAGTATACTGGGACGGGACTTACAGCTCAATTAAAGATGGATGTTATTAATGATGCAGATCAAGTATATGAGATTGTTAAATCTGAGTTTGACTCTCAATTTGGTGTGACGTGGCTAGACCCTTTAGGGTTTAATAATACTTATGCCATGGGCGTTACAGCTGAGATTGCAGAAAAATACAATCTTGAGAAAAATAGTGACCTTATTGATGTAGCGAGTGAATTAGTATTTGGAGCAGAGCATGAGTTTTTTGACAGGCAAGATGGATTTGAAGGATTTTTAGAAGCCTATGGTATTGATAGCTTTAAAGATGTTGCTAAAATGAATACTGCACTTAAGTACCAAGCCATAGGAAGCGGTCAAATGGATGTGACAGATGTTTTTGCAACAGATGGACAAATCGTTGAATATAATCTTAAGATCCTTGAAGATGATCTTGGATTTTTCCCGCCTTATTATGCAGCCCCAATTATACGTAATGAAACATTAAAGAAGTACCCAGAGCTTATAGCAGTACTTAATAAGCTCGGTGGAAAAATTAGTGATGAAGATATGACAGCTCTTAATTATCAAGTAGATGTTGAGAAAAAGTCTGTAGAAGAAGTTGCTAAAGGATTCTTAGAGTCGAAAGGACTTGTTAAGTAGTTAAAGTTAAAATAGAATAGTGATTTAGTAAGTATAATTTTAATAAAATCGCCTTAAATAACTAATATTTAAATAGTTATTTGGGGCGATTTTTTGATTCTAAGGATGTATGTTAAGAATATATTTTATTTTAATAAGAGATTTAGAATAAGTATTAGTTATTTATATCTATCATTGGTAAAACACTTGATTATCATATAATGTTTATCATATAATAATAATTACTATATGATAAACATTATATATAAATGTAATAACTAATATAAATAAATTTAATACTTTGTGAGGGGGTGAAAATATGAGGCTGGCATTTAAAATAGCTGCGCGGTTCTTACACTCAAGTAAGGCACAAACATTATTAATTGTGCTAGGCATTGCAGTAGGTGTATCTGTCCAAGTATTTATTGGTTCACTTATACAAGGACTTCAAAAAAGCCTGATAGATACAACTATAGGCAGGTCATCTCATATTACGATTAGTTCAGAAAATGATGACAGAAAAATTAAGAAGTGGGAAACGCTTTTTGAGTTTATTAAAAATCAAAACGTTGATTTTAAAGCAGTATCAGTAGCAGCAGATTTTCCAGCTTTTATTAAATCTGGTACTAAAACACTTCCTGTTTTTGTGCGAGGATTTATATATGAAGATGCAGATAAGATTTATCAGTTGAATACAAGTCTTATAGAGGGGCAAAAGCCTAAGAGAGCGAGGGAAGTACTTATAGGCATAGATTTAAAAAATGAACTACAAATAGCTCTAGGAGATCGTATTACTATTATTACCCCTCAAGGATCAAAAACTAAAGTGACTATTACAGGCGTGTATGATTTTAAGGTAGCAAGTATTAATGAGTCGTGGCTTATTACGGATCTTAAAACTGCCCAAGATACTTTTTCATTCGGAGATTCCATAACATCGGTTGAAATTCAAATAAACCAAGTATTTAAGGCAGATACCCTAGCTGAGTCCTTAAAAGATACTTTAAACAACTCTGATTTTACAATAGATAATTGGAAAGCTCAAAATGAACAGCTTCTTAGTGGACTTAAAGGTCAAAGTATGTCTAGTTATTTAATCCAGGTTTTTGTTATGGTATCGGTTATTCTGGGGATAGCTAGTGTACTTGCCATAACAGTTCTTCAAAAATCAAGGCAATTAGGTATTCTTAAGGCGATGGGTATTAAAGATAGTACTGCAAGTCAGATTTTTTTATTTGAAGGATTTATATTAGGGGGAATGGGAGCTGTTTTAGGCGTATGCTTTGGACTCGTGCTTGCATATACTTTTACAAAGTTTGCTGTTAATACAGATGGGACGCCTATTATCGCTTTATATATAGATTATGCATTTGTTACATTTTCAGCAATCCTTGCACTGCTAGCTGCTACGTTGGCAGCTTTAGTACCAGCTAGGAGATCAGCGAAGATAAGTCCTATAGAGGTGATTAAAAATGGATAAGGTTATTGAACTTAAAAGAATAAATAAAATATATGGAAAGACTATTAATACACAAGTTTTGTATGATGTTAACCTATCATTTCAGGCTAAATCTTTTAATGCTATTATAGGTGCTTCTGGGAGTGGAAAAAGCACTATCTTAAATATTATGGGGACACTAGATCAACCCACTAGTGGAGAAGTTTATATAAATGGGAATAGAACTGATCTGATGAATAAAGATGAATTAGCAGAGCTTAGGAATAAGAGTATAGGGTTTATTTTTCAATTTCATTACTTACTGCCAGAATTCACAGCACTCGAAAATGTTCTGATGCCCTATCTTATTCAAAAACAAAAGCCTTCCAAAGAAGCCATTGAAAGAGCTGAGGAATTGTTACATATAGTAGGGTTATCAAATATTAGAAATAATATGGCGAATAATATGTCTGGTGGTCAGCAGCAAAGAACAGCCATTGCAAGATCTTTAATGAACAACCCTAAGATTATCTTAGCTGATGAACCAACAGGTAATCTTGATTCAGAGTCAACAGAAAATATTTACAAAATTTTGAGAGATATTAATGAAAAGTTCCAAACAACTTTTGTTATTATTACGCATGATAAAAGGATTGCAGAAAAAACTGATCGTATTGTGGAGATAAAAGATGGCAGAATCAGTATGGATATACAAAATGATTAACCATATATACTTCTAAAGTTAAGATAGTATTTATAAGGATTCTTAAGACATAGAGTAAATGAAATGAGGAGGGCAAGGCATGAAAACTTTAAAACTAGGCAATGGCGTTAAAATAATAAGTATATGCTGCATAGTAAGTTTATTAACAGCATGCGGTGGAAGAGAAAGTGAACCAGCCAATAACGTAACTTATACTGAGTACATAGATAGTGATAAACAGGAACTCGATGTATATGGGAATGTTAATGTGGCTAAAAATCAAGAAATTATTATTGATTTTCAAGCTATAGTTAAGGAAGTTTATATAAAAGATGGGGAAATAGTTAATAAAGGAGATAAATTACTTAGCTTAGATTTTGAAGACTACAAGCTTCAGATTAAGACAAAAGAAAATGAAATACATATGGATGAAATAAAACTAAAAGAATTAGAGGCTAATAATAATCCACAAATGTTAGAGGCTAGTCGTATAAGAGAAGAATTAAAGGTTAAGCAAAATTATGTGATAAGTGGTGAGGACCCAGATTTAAAACCCTTACAAAATAGTTTAGAGATTATAGAACAATCTATTTTACTTGCAAGTAACGAATATGAAGCTAATAAGCAGCTTTTTGAAGTAGACTACATATCTGAAGAAACGCTTAAATTGAGTGAGCAAAAACTAAAAAACAGACAGAAAGAAAAAGAAGATACCCTTACAGCTATAGAAAAAGTTAAAACTAATAGGAAGCTTGAAATAAGTTCCCTTAATACCCAACTTAAAAGTACTGAGATACAGTTTAATAATGCTGATCAGCAAAAGGTTTCAAGTATAGAGGCCCTCAAGTTAAAGATTGCAACTTCTAAGTTAATGCTTACATCTATGAAAAACAAGCTTGATAAACCATACCTAAAAGATAATGCTATTATAGCACCAGAAGATAATCTCATTATATATGATATCAATTGTATGAAAGGGACAGAGATAAATAGCGGGATGGGAGCAGTTTTAAAAGCCATGTATCAAGACACAATCTATGTTACAGCAGATATTCCTGAGGAATCAATAAGATCTGTGAGAACAGGGCAGTCAGCACGTATTACCCTTGCTGATGAAATAAAAGAGGAGATAATAGGAAGTATTTCTAGAGTATCTGAGCGTGCTATAGAAAAAGATGGAGATACCATTATAGAAGCTATTATAGAAATAGAAAAAGGTAAGGCCTTATTAAAACCAGGACTAACAGCAGATATAAAAATAATACTTAGGTAGCTTAGAATGCCTAGAACTAATAACTCACAGATTACAAAACAGTATTTAGATGGCTATTTTTATATTCGGAGGGTGATACTTTCATAATGCGTTTAAAGGTATTACTAAAATAATAAATATCATTAAATCCGGTAAGAGCAGCTACTTCACTAACGTTATGTTCTCTTAATTGCAATAGATTTGCTGCTTTATTGATACGTACCTGGGTAATAAATTCTTGTATAGTCTGATTCTCAGATTTTTTAAAGAGAGAACCGCAATAAACAGGATTTAATTTTAACAGTTTGGCAAGTTTGGTTACAGTAATATTCTCCTGATAATGTTCAATAACATATTTTTTTATGGCTTTGATATAAGGGGATTTTTCTATATTATTTTGTTTATACAAAAGTTTGTACAAGATCAGACCAAAGAGAGCTTGACATTTTAATCGGTAACCCTGGGTTTGTTGAAGCCATTCATACTTAATAGATGTAAATAAAGGTTCAAATTCAGTTAAATCCACATTGGAGGTCACATGAGGGAGTGGAATGGGTAGATCATTATCTTCAACTAAAAAGTCAATAGAAACGCAGGTCATTCCAGTTGTGCTGGCAATGCGGCTGCTTCCAGATTGAATACAGACTACATCCCCTGCCACGACGTGGTAGGGGTTTTTATCGATGATATAATCGGCGCTGCCGCTTTGAACAAAGACTAAATCACAGAAATTAATATTTGCCGCGTTCAGTTTCCAGTTTGTGGAGCATTCTTTTTGAACAAAATATATCATGGTTGGATAATTTGAGAATTCCATCTGTGATCTCCCTTAGTATATAAATAGTATACCGTTATAGAATAACATATTTTTAGAATAGTAGTATTATAATTCTTTAATTTTTATAAAAAAAATATACTCTGTTTATGGTCAATAGGACAGCTGATTAGTAAGATATAAGTATCAGTAACTCAATTTATAGGTTAATCAATGGGGGTATAACTATGATTAAAGTAGCAGTAATTGGAACTGGTGGTATATCACCAGCTCATATTAATGCCTATCTGGCATTCACAGACAGATGTAAAATTGTTGCATTATGTGATATTTATCCCGAAAAGTGCGAGGCAAAAGCTAAAGAGTTTGGATTGAAGGTAGAAATCTTTAATTCTCATAAAGAATTATTAGAGAAGGCGGATTTTGATCTGGTTAGCATTTGTACCCCGCCATTTTGTCATGCAGAGATAGCTGTTGACTGCTTAAATGCTGGGAAAAATGTCATTGTAGAGAAACCCATGGCAGCCTCTTTAGAAGAATGTGATAAGATGATTGCAGCACAAAAACAAAGCAATAAAGTTTTAGCTATCATTGCGCAAAACCGATTTAAGGATCCTATATGGCATTTAAAGAAGATATTAGACAGTGGTAAAATTGGAAGAATTCTTCATGCACAAATCGATTCTCATTGGTGGAGAGGTCACTGCTATTATGATTTGTGGTGGAGAGGTCTTTGGGAAAAAGAAGGCGGTGGATGTACCTTAAATCATGCAGTTCACCATATCGATATGTTAGGATGGATGCTTGGTATGCCGCAGAAAGTTCAGGCGCTACTTAGTAATGCAGCCCATGATAATGCAGAAGTAGAAGATATCTCTATAGCCGCTTTGCAGTATGAAAAAGGCGCTGTTGCACAGGTTACCAGCTCTGTTATCCATCATGGCGAAGAGCAGCAGATTATCTTTCAAGGTGAAAAAGCTAGAATATCCGCACCGTGGAAGGTAAGGGCATCTGTTTCCACATCAAATGGATTTCCAGAAAAAGCAGAAAGCTTAGAAGAAGAATTGACGCAAGATATTGAAAATATGCCGACACTAGCTCATACCGGTCATGAGGGTGAAATCGACGATGTATTAACTGCGCTTGAAACAGGAGGTCAGCCGCTCATTACAGGAGAAAGCGGACGCTTGACTATAGAACTTATTACAGCCATATATAAAGCTGGTTTTGAACAAAGAACAATCTCTTTGCCGATTGAAAAAGGCGATCCTTATTATACCGCCAAAGGCATTCAGGATCATGCCATTCATTTTTATGAAAAGACTGGTTCGGTTACAAATTTTGCAAATGATAAAATAACAGTTGGTAGCGACTATGATAGTGAGGAGAGAGAAAAATGAAGATAAAAATGAAAGATGGGTATAATTTTATGCCAGAAGGGAAACCCAATCCGGTAGTAAAAGAAGGGGAATTTATCTTTGCAGCTATAGGGCTAGATCACGGGCACATCGGTGGGATGAGCAATGGACTTTTGGAAGCAGGTGGTACATTAAAATGGATTTATGATCCAGATCCTAAAAAATTGGATGTATATTGCGAAAAATATCCTCAGGCAAAACGTGCCAGAAGTGAAGAGGAGGTCTTAAGTGATCCGGAAGTTCGATTGGTAGCAGGAGCAGCAGTAACATCTGAACGATGCGCACTAGGACTACGTGTTATGGATGCGGGGAAAGATTATTTTACGGATAAAGCGCCTCTTACTACATTAGAACAGCTAGAGCAGGCAAAAGCAAAAGTAAAAGAAACCGGGAAAAAGTACGCGGTTTATTACAGTGAACGTCTTCATGTGGAAGATGCCATATTTGCAGGACAGCTCATTGAAAAGGGAGCTATTGGTAAAGTTATTCAAACGATCGGTATGGGACCACATCGTTTAAGTGCTCCGGCAAGACCGGATTGGTTTTTCCAAAAAGATAAATACGGCGGAATTTTATGTGATATTGGCAGCCATCAGATCGAACAATTCTTATATTATACAGGAGCTAAAGATGCGGCTGTTGTTCGCAGCCAGATTGCAAACTACGCCCATCCGGATTATCCAGAATTGGATGATTTCGGCGATGCAACCTTAGTGGCCGATAACGGGGCAAGCGGATATTTTAGAGTTGACTGGTTTACACCAGATGGACTTTCCAGTTGGGGAGATGGAAGAACCTTTATTTTAGGAACGGAAGGTTATATTGAATTGCGAAAATATGTGAATATAGGTGTTGCACCAGAAGGTGGAAAAGTTTTTTTGGCTAATCAAAAAGAAGAAATTATGTATAATATTGCCGGGAAAGTAGGCTATCCGTATTTTGGACAGTTGATTTTAGATTGTCTTAACCGAACAGAGAATGCAATGACTCAGGAGCATGCTTTTAAAGCAGCTGAATTATGTGTAAAAGCACAAATGCAGGCTGTTAAACTAAAATAACATTTAAAAAATTCATACTAAAGAAGCTGTGCACTCAATGAGCCACAGCTTCTTTATTTCTTGTTTTCATGTAATTTTCGATAGTCTCCTGGGGTTAGATTTACATATTTTTTAAAGAATCTCTGATAGCTTTGTACATTATTGTACCCCACTTTTTTTGAAATTTCACTTAAAGTTAAAAAAGTATTGGTCAGATATTCTTTGCTTTTTTCGATGCGGGTATTGTTCAGATAATCAGTTAAAGTCATGCCGGTTCGTGCTCTAAATATCTTACTTAGATAGGAATAACTAATCTTTAAGTCATCTGCCGTATCTGTAATATTCATATCCTTCATATAATGATTATCCAAATAATGCATTGCGAGTTCACAGTAGTTATTTTCTTTTGCATCATTATTTCCATATTGTTGGCTTACTTGCATAAGTAGGTTTTTTATAAAATTCATCATATCTACTAATGTTTTATTATCGTTTAAAGCCTGTAAAAGATTTGTTTCAATGAAACTGCTAAAATGAAATTCGTGATCTAGTTCAACTAAAATCCGATTATAGATATCTTTAACTTGAGAATAATTTTTAATTTTCCGTAATTCCACTTCTAGTTTTTTGAAAAGTTCAGTAATACCAGATTCGTCTTGTGAAACAATACAACGAATAAAAGAGGCATTAATATTTATCAGCATATTGTAAATATCATTCATATCTTTAGGATTTTCAATCATTTCCTCAGTTATGATCTCGTTTTTCCAACTGAAGAAATAGGAAGCTTTAATTAAATCACAGCAGATTTGATATTGGGTGATTATTTCTCCCACATTTTGAATAGGCTGACTCAATCCGAAATAGGCATTTTCATGAGTTAGTTTAATAATCGTGTTTGTCAAAATTTTCCTGGTTTGTTCAAGATCTTCTCTTTCATTACTATGATATAACAGTATCAGATTATCATCTTCAATTTTGGTTAAAACGCCTTTCATAGAGGTCTGTAAATAGGTTCGTAAGACTTCTTGTAAATTTAAGAGAAATAACGTTTCTTCCTCCACTGACATGAGCATGTCTGTAATATCAAATTTTAGTATCAACATTTCACAAAGGCAATTGCCATCTTCATCAAATAGATAAGGATGATCACGCACAAACTGCTCTTTGTCTCGGGAATTTTCTAAGAAGCTTCTGAAATTAAAAGCTTTATTTATTTCATCAAACTGAACTAATTTTAATTTGGCATTGGCATTAAAGGTACTTAATTCAGAAAAAGCAAGCTTCAGCATATCAATTTCATCGTATATATTGCTCTTGTGCAGACTCTTTGTATTTTCGGATATATCAGAGTATAAGGTGTTAATAGGCTGGTAAAGCCTCTTTGCCATATAGACTGATATTATCAATAGGAAAAAAATTAAACTCAAACAAACTACTAAGATATATTTGCCTAAATAATGGGACTCCTGATAAGCTTCAGGTGCAGGATAGGAGGCCACACAATAAATACCAAAATCAAGTAATTTTAAAAAATAAATTCGGTTGTTTTCTTTGATATAGGTTACTTCTTTTTCCTTTAAGCTTGTTAATGAAGCCAGAAGGGTTTCAGGATTTGAATAATTACATTTTCCCACCACTAATTGTCCATCAGAATTCAACAAGAAAAATTCTTCATTATAGTGAGGCACGTTATAGGTATCAGCAATTTCATTATAGAGTCTATCGATACTTACATTGGCCATCAGATAATAATGGGGTCTTCCTTTTAGTACTATTGATAGGACCAATTTATTAAACTCACTATAGATATTATTAGGAGTATCTAATAGCTCTTCATTATCAAATGCATAACGCAATGGCAGCTGTTGAATACTATAAATATTTTTGTCTATTTCATCTAACCATTTTTTATCGTAAAAATCATCAAATGCATATCTTCCACTCTTTGAATTATAAATTTTCCCAGTAGTTATATCATAAAAAGAAACAGAGTCTATTATATGATATTTCTCTTTTACAGTATATAGCTTTCTTATCAACATTGACAAATTCGTACTATAGTCATCAGTAGAAAAAGTATAAGTGCTATATTTTCTATCCAGTATTTCCGCAGATAATTCTAGTTTTACGGCATTTATTCTATGATTAATAGAAGATACAATTTCATTTAATGCGATAGATTTTTGTTCATAAAACTTATTTTCAGCCTGATTAAACATCATCGCATACCAGAAAATTCCCAATATACAAATGGGAATTAGAATGAGAAAAATATTTGATAAAATTATTTTATATAGGTAACGCTGAAAGCCTCTCCAGCTAATTATATTGCTTTTGAATTTTACACCTCTCCTCATGTAAATAGCCCCCATATGCTGTCTCTCTTTTAGTTTTTTAGCTTTAAACTTTTGAACATAATTAATTCAAGGATATCATAATATACAGGTGCTTTCAAGTTAAGCTAGAATCGTACATAAGAAAAATAGATTTTGATAGTTAGGGATAGTTTTTCATAGTCATAAATTGAATCGTACCGTTGTTATTTTTGGGGTAAGCGATTATGCTTACCCTATCAACATATTAATTTCGGAGGTAAACATGAAAATAAAGTCAATTCAGTTATATGAAACAAGGGCTCGAACTTCCCAGAAAAGTATATGGTTCTATCTATGGCAAGACAAATGGTTATATGCTATGGTGTTGCCAGCTATATTATACTATTTTATATTTAAGTATGTTCCGATGTATGGTCTAGTTATTGCCTTTAAAGATTTTAATGTATTTAAGGGAATAAGTGGTAGTGCTTGGAATGGTCTGGATAACTTTCGAAAAGTATTTTCAACGGAGTTGTTTTGGCTTGCGACAAGAAACACATTACTACTTAATGTATCAACGCTTTTGGTAAGTTTCCCCCTTACTATTCTTGTTTCTTTAATGTTAAATGAAGTTCGTTCTAAAATGTTCAGAAAGGTTTCACAATCCTTTTTATATCTTCCACATTTTATATCTTGGGTAGTTGTAGCAGGGATCGCTACTAATCTATTTGCCCAGACGGATGGAAGCATTAATAATATGCTTGCTCATATGGGATTAAATAGGGTTCCATTTCTGAATGAAAATAATTGGTGGATATTTACATATGTTATAACTAATGTTTGGAAAGAAATTGGATGGGGAACTATTATTTACTTAGCTGCCATTACAGGAATTGATGAATCTTTATATGAAGCGGCGTATATTGACGGAGCTACAAAATTCCAACGTATTGTCTATGTTACTCTACCGATGATTAAATCTGTAATCATTGTTATGCTGATTCTTTCTATTAGTAAAATGATGAGCATTGGCTTAGATGCACCGTTACTGCTTGGTAATACGAAGGTTATTAATGTATCGGAAGTACTGAGTACTTATATTTATCGTCTAGGTATTTTAAAGGCACAGTACAGTTTATCTACTGTAATTGGGTTATTTCAATCTGTAGTTAATATAATCATTCTTCTTCTTGCAGATCGTTTTGCAAAACTGATCGGTGAAGAAGGTATTATATAGAAAGGAATTAAAATGATATGAAGAATAACAAAGAAACTAAAAAACCTAATGCAGTTACTTTTGGAACAGTATTAAATTATACAATGCTTTCATTACTAGTTTTTATTTGCTTTTATCCTTTTTTAAATGTGATTGCTTACTCCTTTAGCGGCAACCGAGCGGTTATGGCAGGTGAGGTTACTTTTTTTCCTATTGAACCCCAATTAGCAGCCTATCAGGAAATTTTAAAGCGGAGTCAGATTTGGGTTGCAATGCAAGTAACTGTATGGGTAACTGCAATGGGAACTGGGATTGGACTCATTCTTACTATACTTGCAGCGTACGCGCTATCGAAGAAAAAATTAAAGGGACGTACATGGATAAACGGATTTATTCTTTTTACTATGTATTTTAGTGGCGGTCTCATTCCAACGTTTCTAGTTGTAAAGGATTTAGGTATGTATGACAGCTTAACAGCACTTTATATTCCGACGGCAATGAACGTATTTAACTTTATTGTAATGAGAACTTTCTTTAGACAGCTTCCAGAAAGCTTAGAGGAAGCAGCTTATCTGGATGGTGCAACGGATGTACAAATCCTTACGAAGATTGTACTTCCACTATCTCTACCGATTATTGCTACCATAGGCCTTTTCTATGCAGTGACATATTGGAATGATTATTTTAATTCATTAATCTATATTCAATCACCTGATAAATATACACTTCAACTTAGACTAAGAAGTCTGCTTTTTGCTGATGAACTTGGAGCAGCAGGGGCAACAGAAGGCATAGGAAATCAAGTTATGGCTGAATCATTAAAAATGGCATGTATTGTAGTGAGTACACTTCCGATTCTTGTTGTGTATCCTTGGCTACAAAAATATTTTGTGAAGGGTGTAATGCTTGGTTCTGTTAAAGGTTAATGGAATGGGCAATTATATACACTAAAATTATTTTTAGGAGGATCGTATATGAAAAAGAAAATTATGGTATTGTTACTCGCTTTAACAACAGCTATGGGTACCTTTGGCTGTACAAAGAGTAATGATACCAAGGGGGAAACTAGTGCATCATCAACCAAAAGCTCAGAGGCAAAGGCTTCCGAGACAAAGGCTTCCGAGGGTGCAAGTGAGTATCAGACAACTTATGGCTCAAAGCAATTTGATAATGTAACGATTTCGGTGGAAGTTTTTGACCGCAGTAATGCACCAGAAGGCGTATCTGTAATTGATAACAAATGGACCCAGTATATCAATCAAGAAATGAATAAAGTGGGAATTAATGTTAAATTTGTTGCTGTACCTAGATCTGAAGAAGTGAATAAAGTTCAAATTATGATGGCATCAGGTACGGGTCCAGATATTATGTTATCCTATACAGCTTCTTTGGTTGAAGGATTTTATAATGATGGAGGGACTTATGATTTAGCACCCTATATTGACGGTGCGGATCAAGCAAAGAATTTAAAAGATTATATCGGAGAAGATTGCTTAAATATTGGACGTAATGCAGACGGCGCTATATGGGGTGTTGCTGCAAGGCGTGCTACTACAGCTACAACTAATATCTTTATTCGTAAAGACTGGTTAGATGAAGCAGGTTTACAGGTTCCTACAACAGTAGATGAGTTATATACAGTGCTTAAGGTATTTAAAGAGAAGTACCCAAAGGCTTATCCAGCAGGGTTTACTACAAATACAAGAGCAAATCACCCTCAGGGCACAATATCTTTAGCATTCTTAAAAAATATTGGTGATGAAAAAACTTATAATATTCAAGCTGGTTCAACAGCTGACTTGATTTATGGAGATGAAGGCTTTGGTGATTATTTCAAATGGATGAATCAGATTTATAATGAAGGGTTAATGGATCCTGAATACTATGTAAATGCAGGAAATGAAAATGCTATGAAAGAGGACTTTGTTAACGGTAAACTTGGCGTTTTTGAAAGTAACGTAAATTACAATGTTGACAGTCTTCGTGGAAGTTTACTCAAGGTTCTTAGAGAAAAAGATCCTAAAGCGGACATTATTAGTATTCCACCTTTAAAAAATATTCATGACGGTCAAATTTATAACAGAACTTATCCAGTTAATGGAGCTTTCACGTTTATCCCTAAGACCTCTCAAAATGTAGAGGCAGCTCTTACATATTTAGATTGGTTAAGTACTCAAGAAGGTGGATTTACTTTATTCCATGGTTTCGAAGGAGAACACTTTAAATATGATGAAAATGGTGTTCCTTCTGTAATTGATGCAGACTACAATGCAAAAGACAAAGACTGGACTAGACATGACTTGTTCTTAGTTGGAAATCAAGGTTACTATAAGACAGAAGAAGATTTCGCAGCAGCTACTTCCAAAGAATCTCCAGGATTTGAACAATACGTTCTTGATAACTATAAGAATGCCACTCTAGGAATCTGTAGAAGTGATACAACCTATACAGCTCCAACCTATACAGAAAAAAATACGGAAATCAGTGTAATAGTAGAAGAAAATTTCGTGAAAATAATTACTGGTACGCCTGATAAATTCGATGCAAACTTACAGGCTTTCAAAGACAAGTTAAAGAGTGCTGGTTATGATGACGTTGTAAAAGAACGTACTGACTTTTACAATAAATAAAAATAGTTCAATAATGATTAATTTATTTCATATGTTGTTGTCGGCAGTTCTATTAGTCTATATAGGAGGCTAAATAAGAGACAGGGAAACAATTTGTTTCCCTGTTTTTAATATCGATTATGTTAATAAGGTGTGCCAAAAGAAGATAAAATATAAAAATAAAAATAATTAGAATATGGAGTAGCAGCGGACTGCGCTGGGATCTACAAAACTAGGGATATTCCGGCAGCAAAAAGGGCGCTGTGCGATCTTTGGTGGGGGCGTGTCCTATAAATTTTGTATAGGCACGATAAAAAGAAGAGTAGTCTTTAAAACCCGATTCTAGTGCTGCTTCACCAGCATTTTTTCCGTCTATTAATAACTGTTGTGCAAAAATAACCCGTTTATAGAGCAAATAATCATAGATGGTTGTCCCTGTTACTTTGCGGAATACTTTATTTAAATGGTGTTTGCTGATAAAAAAGTGCTCTGCAATTTGATCCAAGCTAAAAGGTTCTGTTAAATGCTTATTAAGATATGAAATGATATCGGTGATGGTTTTGGAACTGTTGTAATCAGCCAGAGCGGCGGTCTTAGAAAGGCTCATTACCATGATCTGTGTTAAAAGAGCTTCCATATATATGGGAAACAGGGTTTGTTGTAAACTAGGTTCCAAGGAGGCACATTCTACGAGAGATTGCAAAAACGAAAAAATGCGGTATTGTTCACAGTTTTGATAGAAAACTTCATTTCCTGAGTATTTCCCCATAGATGGAAAAGCTGAAAGTAATAGATGTCTTCGTTCTACAGACAGAAGCTCAGGATAAAAATGCAAGGCAAACCTACGGTAGGGTTTTTTACTATTAACTTTTATGCCGTGAAATACATTGGGAGATAGAAGCAGCAAACTATGGGGCGTTAAGAGGTATCCCCGATCTTCCACCATATAATCGGCATCACCGTCAATAAAATAATAAACCTCGTAATAATTATGGCAGTGCAGATAAAAATCTTTGCTGGCTTCCTCGCTCACGGAATGGGTAAAAAAAAGCATATCGCTTTTAATTTCTGCAAGAATTTCCATAAAAATCTCCTTAATCTTGTAGTGGTGTTAGTCTATATTATAAAATTTAATCGCTATATTTGCAATATATTTAAGACCATTTACAATGGTTATTATTGTTGGAATTTCTTATAATAGAGTATATAAAAGAGTGGAAAAGCTAAACAAATAAAAGGGTTTTAAGAATGAGTCGCAATTTTAATAGTTTAATCTAAAGAGATAAAACTATTTTTAGGTGTTGCAAAATTGGCTATTTTACGAGGTAGTATTTTGAATCAAAATAAAATGTATCATGATTGGTACATGAATGGAGGGAAATGATGGATAAAGTAAAAATTGGTATTATAGGCATCGGGAATATGGGTACAGGACATGCAAAAAATCTTTTGGAAGGCAAAGTAGAGGAGCTTGAGCTTTGCGCAGTGGCAGATACGAAAGAAGCAAGAAGAACTTTTGCTAAAGAAAACTTTCCAAGTAGCATTGTAATATTTGAAGATGGGGATAAGTTGATAGAATCTGGAGTTTGTGAGGCAGTTTTAATTGCTACCCAACATTATGAGCATCCTAGACTAGTCATTAAAGCACTAGAACATGGTCTTCATGTATTATCTGAAAAGCCTGCTGGTGTTTATACCTTACAGGTCCGTGAAATGAATGAAGTGGCACAAAAGCAGGATCGTGTATTTGCTATGATGTTTAATCAAAGAACTAATCATGTCTATAGAAAAATGCATGAATTGGTACATGGAGGGACCTTAGGTAAGATTAAACGTGTAAACTGGATTGTTACTGATTGGTATCGTACCCAGTCCTATTATGATTCCGGAGGCTGGAGAGCTACTTGGGATGGAGAAGGGGGAGGTGTTTTATTAAATCAGTGTCCGCATAATCTCGATTTATTACAATGGATTTGTGGTATGCCTTCCAAAGTTATGGCTTTTTGTCATAATGGAAAATGGCACAACATTGAAGTGGAAGATGATGTGACTGCCTATCTAGAATATTCTAATGGTGCTACAGGTGTATTTGTAACCACAACCGCGGATGCTCCAGGAACTAACCGTTTTGAGATTACCCTAGAAAAAGGTAAATTGGTATGCGAAAACGACAAGTTAACCTTATATCAATTAGAGGTCAGTGAAAGGGAACATTGTTTTACTGCAGAAGAAGGTTTTGCTCAGCCAAAGGGGCATTTTGTAGAGATAGAGACTGACGGATTAAATCCTCAGCATATGGGTGTACTGAAAGCATTTGCACAAAGAATTCTTAATGGAACCCCTTTGGTAGCGGAAGGGATAGAGGGGGTCAACGGCCTTTTATTATCCAATGCAATGCATCTATCCAGTTGGCTTCAAAAACCTATAGAATTTCCCTTTGACGAAAAAATATTTTTAGAGGAGCTTACAAAACTTCGTACCAATTCTAAATTTAAGAAAACGGTAAAAGAAGTTACCTTTAATACAGAAGGAACATATTAATAAAAACAATGATGAGTAAAAGATAATGGGCAGTATGATGAGGATAATATAATATCTGCCCAAGAATGGGGGGCAATTATGAATATAGCAATTGTGGGATGCGGGGCCATTGCCAAAGTACATGGGGACTCTGTAGAAAAATCAGCAGGCCACAGGTTAGTTGCATTTGCAGATAGGATCAAAGAGAGGGCAGAGCAATTTGCTACCAGATATCAAGGGACTGCCTACGAATCCTTGGAAGAAATGCTAGAAAGAGAAGCGATTGATGTTCTTCATATTTGCACTCCTCATGATCTTCATGTTCCAATGGCTATTTATGCTTTAGAACATGGGGTGCATGTTTTTATGGAAAAACCTCCAGTTATATCATTGGAGCAGTTACAACAATTAGAAGCTGTTCAGTCGGATAGGTATTTGGGTTTTTGTTTTCAGAATCGTTATAACCCAAGTATTTTACAGGTTAAAAAACTTCTAGAATCTGGAGAAGCAGGGAAAATCTACGGGGCAAGAGGAATCGTTAACTGGAGCCGCCCCGATTCTTATTATACAAATAGCGAATGGCGTGGCAGGCTTAGTACAGAGGGTGGAGGCGTTTTAATCAACCAATCCGTACATACTATGGATTTAATTGCCTATTTTCTGGGGACTCCCCTTAGTGTTGATGCAATGATGGCAAATCACCATTTAAAAAATGTGATTGAAGTAGAAGACACCATGGAAGCATACATTCGCTTTAAGGGAGAAAGAAGGGCATGTTTTTATGCAACGACAGCTTATGTGGACAATATGCCTCCTATTATTGAAATTGCTTGCGAAGATAGAACAATTCGCATAGAGGATCTGAATGTCACTTATTATTATAAAGATGCTAAGGTTGAAAGGCCACCTATCAAAAGCAAAGAAGGATTGGGCAAAGATTATTGGGGGGGTGGTCATCAAGACTGTATTGAAGATTTTTATCAAAGTATTGAGAGAAAGGTTCCCTTTGCATTAGATCTACCAAATATAAAGGAAACCATACTTCTAATGCTTGGCATGTATGAATCTGCAAAAACAGGGCAAGAAATTGCCATCACTTATTTTAAGGAGGATGTATTATGTTAGAGAATACGATTATTACGGGTTTTGCTGACGAAATTCATAGAGATATAGAAGTTCAGGTAAAACTGCTGAAGGAACTAGGCATTTCACATTTAGAATTACGCAGTGCAAATGGAAAAAACATTTCTGAGTTTACTCTTGAAGAAGCAAAAGAGTTAAAAAACTATTTATCAGATAATCAAATTAAAGTTTCAGCAATCGGCTCGCCCATTGGTAAAATTCAGATTACAGATGATTTTGAACCACACTTTGACACATATAAACGGATTGTGGAAATTGCAAAAATCATGGAAACCCCTTATATTAGAATATTTAGCTTTTTTATGCCAGAAGGAGAAGAAATAGATCAATACAAAGATGAAGTATTTGCTAGAATGGAGCGTTTTGTGGAGTATGCAAAAGCACAAAGCGTGGTACTTCTTCATGAAAATGAAAAAGATATCTATGGAGACATGGCAATGCGATGCCTCGATTTATTTAAAAGATTTTATGGAGATCATTTTAAATGTATTTTTGATTTTGCCAATTTTGTACAATGTGAACAAGACACGCTGGAAGCTTATGAAATGTTAAAACCTTATATTGAATATATTCATATTAAAGATGCTTTATTAGCTGATGGCAAGGTGACCCCATCAGGTGAAGGGGACGGCAAGGTAAAAGAAATCTTACAAAAATTAGATAGTGAGGATTACTCTGGGTTTTTAAGCTTAGAACCTCATTTGGCTGAATTTGATGCACTCCACTCATTGGAAAAAAATGCGGCTAAGCGCGCTCTAACCGATGGAGAGGCAGCTTATACCATTGCGTATCAGGCGCTGATAAAATTATTAAAATAGATTTCTATAAGGTAAGGGCTTAGGTTGAAAGAAAAACAATTTCAACTGTTTATTTGTGGCAGTATCACAAGCAAAGCTTGCGATATGCAAGGGGGATAAAAATGATAAAGGTAACAAATCCAATTTTAAATGGTTTTTTCCCAGATCCATCTATTTGCAGAGTTGGAGAGGATTTTTATATTGTTAACTCAAGTTTTTCTTATTTTCCAGGGGTACCCATTTGGCATAGCAAAGATCTGGCCAAATGGAGACAGATAGGCAATGTTCTAGACAGAAACTCTCAGATACCCTTAACGGGCTGCAGACATTCCCAGGGTATTTTTGCGCCCACAATTCGTTATCATGAAGGTACTTATTATATGATTACAACCAATGTTTCCGGTGGCGGTAATTTTATCGTAACAGCAACCAATCCAGCGGGACCCTGGTCAGAACCTTACCTATTAGGTGAAGATGCACCAGGTATTGATCCAAGTTTATTTTTTGATGAAGATGGAACTTGCTATTATATCGGGACCAGACCAAAGCCAGAAGGGGTACGCTATAATGGGGATTGGGAAATTTATGTACAGGAATTGGATTTAACAACCATGAAATTAGTGGGAGAAAGTCATTACGTATGGAAAGGTGCATTAAAAGATGCTATTTGGCCAGAGGGGCCACATTTATACCGAAAAGATGGTTATTATTACATTATGAATGCAGAAGGCGGGACTGGTCCAAACCACGCAGTTACCATAGCAAGAAGTAAGAACATATTCGGACCATATGAAAACAATCCGAACAATCCGATTCTTACCCATAGGCATTTAGGAAAAGAGTATCCCATTATTTATGTAGGCCATGGCGATTTAGTGGATGACTTAAACGGTAATTGGTACATGGTTATGTTAGCCAGCAGACGCTGTGAAGGCTATGTGGGGCTCGGCAGAGAAACCTTCCTTGCCAAAGTTGTTTGGGAAGACGGATGGCCAATTGTAAACCCCGGTATTGGCAAATTGGAAGATGTAGTTGAATTGCCATTTGAAGGAGTTAGTCCTGAACCAGTACGCTATCAGACGCTAATGGATAGCAATAAAGATATGTTTGACGCAGTTGTGTTAAGAAATTCTGATTTAGATTTCTTCCAGCGCAGTAAGGGTGAACTTAGCCTGAATGTATCTCCTTGTACCTTAAAAGAGTTGAAAAGCCCGGCGCTCTTAGGTTTGAGACAGCTTGAATATAAGTATGAGGCAAGTATGGAGTTTGCTTTTTGCCCAAACGAAGAGGAAGAAGCAGGCTTTGTAATTTTACAGAGTAATGAATACTATATTCAATTCTGTTTGAAAAAGGTGGCATCCAAGGAAGTGGTGCAAGTAGTAAAGTGCACGGCAAGCCAAGAGCAAACTCTTGCAGAAAAAGAGTTGGAGCTATTTGATTATACGCAAAAGGAAAAGGAATCCGTAGTTCGATTAAAAATAAATGCAATCAATCAGAAAGCAACGTTCACACTTTGCGGTTCTAATAAAGAAATTGTAATACTAAGCCATGCTGATATCTACGAAATGAGTACAGAAGTTGCGGGTGGTTTCGTAGGTAATATACTTGGGGCATACGCTTCTTCGAACGGTAATAAGACAGAAAATAAAATGATAATTTATGATTTTTCCGTGAAGTATTAACAGAAGCGGCTATTGAAAAAATTATATGAAATAAAAGTAGTAATTTAGACATGTAATTTATAAGTCAAGTATTGACTTGTGTCAAAAAGAACATTATAATAAATATGCTAGTCAATGAATTAGCATATATGCCCGAGTGGCGGAACTGGCAGACGCACAGGACTTAAAATCCTGCGAGCTAACCCTCGTACCGGTTCGATTCCGGTCTCGGGCATATCAATTAAATAAAATTATGGAGAGATGGTCGAGTTGGTTTAAGGCACCGGTCTTGAAAACCGGCGAACGTGAGAGCGTTCCGTGGGTTCGAATCCCACTCTCTCCGCTTTATATACCAAAAAGCCGAACGCATATGTGTTCGGCTTTTTGGTATATAAAAATATATATTAATGGTTCATTAGGTTTTTAAGTTTCTGATTTAATGATTATGGAGTCGACGCTTGCAGGGCAATACCATTTGCAGCGGCTTTACCAGTATATAATGAGCCCTGCATCCAGCCTTGCTTAGTTGAGACATGTTCACCTGCAAAGAATACGCGATTATTATATTCAGGCTGCAGCATCGCATAGGAGAAGTTGACTTTTTGTCCCGGACCACTTAGGGCAAAACCACCTCTTGCCCATTGCTGTGTACTCCAGTGAACAGTTTTATGGCTATTAACCAGAGTATCTAAATATTTAGCAGGCAGCCCATGGACTGCTTCTACATTCTGCTTGATAAGTTCAAAACGACGCTGTGGACTTTGATTACTAACCCGTGCAGGATCCTGACCTAAGTTATAGGAGGCTGTTAATACACCTGGATCCTTAAATGAGCAAGTTTTTGGCTCTTCGCAACGTATATGGTCAGAAGGATAAAGGATGGACTGAATCGGAAGATCCGTAAAAGAAATACCACCATTAATGCGCCCATAGTCCGTGTCTTCTTCCCAGAACCGTTGTCTGCATAAGAAGAGCGTTTTTTGTGCATCAAGATACCATAATTCCTTGATGGCCTGCATTTTTTGATCGCTGAAAAGAGGTGTTATCTTCATTTCTCTGAGAGTTGAGTATGGAATAGTGCATACGACATAATCAAAAGTATCTGTAAATGCTTTGCCTTTAAGATTGCTATAGCGTAAAGTTATTTTATCTGTATGTAAGGATTTTGAAAGACCATTTACTATATGCCCGAGTTTAATAGTTACTCTGCCTACTAAATTGGATGAAAGCTGATATTCCGGTGGATTCTCTTTCATGAGCGATTTATAAAACGCCATAGGAAGAAGTACCATGCCGCCATCTATTTTATAAACATTGGCAAAATCAAGGGAATAAAGGCTACTCATAAGCTGATCATGGCTTCTGTTTAATAATGCCCCCGTTAAAGGTTCTACTGCTGAAATGAGACTGATGGCACCTTGACTAAGTTCCAGCATTTCAAAGACTTGACGATTACTCAGTTTAGTAATGCCAGCGTATTGATTAGAATACTCTGGTAGGATTTTTAAGATTTCTGTACGCATCTTCGGAGAGAGGCTGTTTAACATGGTGCTGAATGCATAATCTCTTAATTCAGGCCAAGGGGTTTTTGCCTCTGTCTCGGTTAAGTCATATTTAGGATAAAGCGCTTCTGTAATGCTATCACCGCTTAGGTCCCGTCTTATTCTAGTCTGATGTGCATAAATAAAATTATTGGACGCAGGGGATGCAAGAGACTGAGTATTTAGTTGAAATAAGTTGATATAGTGCCAGGTGGTTTCATGGGATACAGGGATTCTTAAAGCGCCAAATTCCCCAAAGTATTTCTTCGATTTATCAAAATAGTAAGTATAGACTCGACCGCCTATTCTATCAGCTTCAGCATCAAAAATTGTAATATTTGCACCAAGTTTTCTAAGCTCATAGGCAGCAGACAGGCCGGCAAGTCCTCCGCCGATAATACCTATTCGAGTATTTTTTAATGTGCCTGGACGTGCAAAGTCATAGATATCAGAAGGTGGGCTTAATAGTTCTAAAACATTTTCATAATCTTCCGGACGTCCAGCACGTGTTAAAGCATCTTGCAGCAATTGATGCCTTTGTTCATTGGTAGGGTTATTAAAAACATCTTGACGTATCATCACTAAATGACCTTTCTTAATCATTCTATATATATTTTATGAATGGATTTTATAAGTAGACTTATAAAGTGAATTTTCATATTAAGTAGTAATGTGATCTTTAAATACAATATAAATATAAAGATGAAATATAGGATGGAAAAAGATGAGAAAAGACTATACAATTAGGTAAAGAGCATATAGAGACTGAGGAGGGCGTTAGAGGATGAAAAGAATTCCAAAGAAATTAGTGATCAGGCTATTTAGTATAGGCGTTTTAGCAGCAGCTTTAATAGGGACAAGTATTATCGGTATTAGTTTTATAGTTGTGCAAAGTACAAAGCAAAAGATAGTGGCTATTAACGAGGCAGAAAAAGCTGATTGTATCTTAATTTTAGGAGCCTATGTAAGACCCACCGGTGCTCCAAGTGAGATGTTAAAGGATAGATTAGTAAAAGGATATGAAGTTTTTAGTGCAAAAAAGGCGCCAAAGTTTTTATTAAGTGGCGATCATGGACAAAAATTTTATGATGAAGTGAATAGTATGAGGGATTTTATAGAAGCAAAGGGTGTAGATAAAGAACTCATTTTTTTAGATCATGCAGGCTTTAGTACTTATGAGAGCCTTTATAGAACAAGAGATATCTTTGAAGCTAATAAAGTTATTATTGTTACACAAGCGTATCATCTGCCTAGGGCGTTATATATAGCAGAAAAAATGGGGATAGAGGCGCAAGGCGTTCCAGCAGAACACTTTGAATATAGCGGGATGGCAAAGTTTAAAACGCGAGAAGTGGCGGCGAGAGTAAAAGATTTTATGTTGGTTAATATTATTAAACCCAAACCAACTTATCTAGGAGAAGCAATTCCTGTAAGCGGAAGTGGGACAGCCACACATGATAAGTAAAATAGAAACAAAATAATGGAGAAGATAATATTTTAGTCGTTTAATACATAAACTACTGTTAATTATTTTAAGAGAAAACTTATTAGTTTAGAAAAAAGAGTATTGAACAGGAGGACGTATGCTTAATTTTCTTGGAACAGGTAGTGCTTTTAACACGGAACTAGGAAACAATAGTGCCTTTGTAAAAAAAGAAACCAGTCTTATTTTGATTGACTGCGGAGGAACAGTTTTTCATAGGTTGCAACAATTAAAGTTATTAGAGGTCATAAAAAACTTATATATTATCATTACACATATGCACCCTGACCATGTAGGCAGCCTTGGAGATGTTATATTCTATAATCACTATATTTTAAAAAACAAGGTCAATCTCATTTATCCAAACAAAGAGCATATGGAACAGTTTTTACTAAGTATAGGTGTGAGAGGAGAAATGTACCGTCTGATTAGCGGTGCTGAAATAGAGGTTGAAGATGAACAATTCAGGAAGTTTAGTATAGAATATGGACCGGTTTCCCATACTGATACAATAGAAGCCTATAGTTTTATGTTGCAATTAGAAGGGAAAATAATCTACTATAGCGGAGACTCTAATAATATAAGCTTACAAGTACTTAACAAGCTTGAACAAGGAGAAATAGATAGCTTCTATCAGGATACTTGCGGATTGGATTATGAAGCTAATCCACATTTGTCTTTTAATACGCTTAAGCAATTAATAGGTAAACCTTATAGAGAAAAGGTCTACTGCATGCATTTGGATCAACATCTCCAGAAAGAAGAAATTTTGAAAGAGGGTTTTAATATAGCTGAAGTATATAAGTAAGTGAGCTCAAATATAAAAAGTAACACAGAAGTGAAATTTTCTTCAGTACTTTATCTTATGCTTAATGTTATTTTATTATGGGACTATCACTGTGTTTTTGAATTAGATAAAAACAATTGATGCATTTTCAGTATTAAAAAAGCCAATGATTTTCTTATTAGATGAAATATTTAGAGGAACCAACTCAAAAGACAGGATTATTGGAGCTAAAAGTGTGATCAGTAATCTAAACAAAGAGTGGATTATTGGCCTTGTATCTACTCATGATTATGAATTATGTAATATGAAGGAATCTTATCCAACAAAAATCAGAAACTTCCACTTTACGGAGCATTATATAAATAATGAAATTCGATTTGATTATACATTTAAAAGGCGGAAGGTGTTATTCCAGTAATGTAAAGTACCTTATGAGACTGGCTGGTATTGAGATTGAGGGATAGATTAAAAATTTTATTTAGAAAGCCCAAAAGCACTGAGAGGGTAGCCTCAGCAGTGCTTTTAGTTGATTAATATCTAATCATTTTAGAAATCATCGTAATTCTGGGTTTCTAAAATCTAGACCTATTTATTTAATATATTTTTTTATCAATATGTAATTTGTAATTATAATAATGCCCCATATGACTACTATAATATAATTGAATGTTATAGGTGTTAAAAAAAATATCAGTGTAGAGAAAAGTAATATAAAATTAATTAATATTAAACTACTCAATAAAAAAATTCATTTCAAATCACTCTCTTCTAGTTTTATTTATAGGTTAAGTTTAGCGATTATAAGCATATTGCTTAGAACAAAAAGTGAAATTGCTATACAAGCGCCTATTTGATACAAGCTCAATATTACTGTTAAGAGTACAATACATACTTCTACTAAGAGAATAATAATTGTCCATCTTTTATATATACTGATTTCTATTTTATCTAAAGGCTTATTACTATCCCCCAGCGGTGAAAATATTAAGATGAGCATTCCGGCTGATAATGCTAAACCCCATATCATAAAATTCGTCCAAGGGATAAGTTTTATGACCAAAAGCACTGCTGTGGTTAGCACTATAGATAGCATATAGCATTTAAACTGTGTTTTAGCATGGTATCCCCCTGCAAAAGAACGAAGTGGAATGTAGGATAGCATAAACACTATACTTTGCCAAACCATTCCAAGTAGCAATCCAATAAATAGCGTTGTAAGGATATTTGCAATTATAATTAATCCTTGCTGTAATCCATAGGTATAAAGCTCTTTATCTTCACTGTTGATTATGCCGTTATGAATAAATAGATCTGTAATTCTCTCGAACAGGTGCGTCATAATTAAAATTTACGTAGTTTCTTGGCATTTTTCGGCATCTTTGGCTGGTGCATGATAAACATACAATTTGTATTCATATTAAGTGTAGTTACCATTAAGGCCAGACTTGCGATTACGCCTCCGAATTTAAGCATAAGTTTTTTCATTTCTATCTCCTCCTCAATAATTTTATAGTTGCTTTTGGTAATTTTTTTCGAAGTCGATACTATAGAGGTAATTATTTACAGTATGTAGTGGCAGAGTTCCATCAATGTTATCAAGTTAAGATTCCAATAAATGCAAAGTGGCTTTTTAGCTTCGGAAAGGGAGCAATCTCTATATGAAATTCGCTTTCTCAGTTAGCTACTCAACTTTCAATAAATAAGGTCTTGGCAAAGTCTATGACTGGTTTTAAAAGCAGAATAGCTACTAAGTTACTTACCAATAATCTTAGCTATTCCATCAATAAATCTCTTGGTAAGACCATAGGGGTTGGAAAGATTAAAGAATTAATCTTTTAATAAATAAACTTACAGTATAGGTAATTTGGGATAGATATACTCTTAATAGATGCCATATTTATCTAACTGTTAAAGATATTTAAACTAGCATATTAGATTAATTTATTAAGAGGGTTTAAATGTAATAATATAAACTTTTGTATTTAATTAGATTCTAATAATATTGGCAGTCAACAGTGTTTTGTACAGAATCACCATATTTAGATATAAAGTAGAATGTAGCTGATTGCCCTACTTGAACTTGTTGATTAAGTATGTATGGATAACTATAAGGTTTAGAATAAGATTTAGATGTTATTGTAAAATTATCTCCCCTGCTATTTACAGGATCATACAGGGTGCCTTGACCTGCTACTACTCTTGTTCTAACATATTGAGCTCCGTCGTATATAGCTAATATACTTCCCTCTATACTTTTCAATGTTATTCCGGGCATCGTAGTACCGGTTTGGTTCTGTGAATCATCGTAATAAGTGCGCAAAGAGACTCTTCCAAAAGTAATATAGTCGTCAGTGCCAACGTATTTAGATGCAGTACTATATACTAAACCTAAAGTAACAGCACTATTACCTTCTTCAAAAGTTTTTGTATAAACCTTTGTATCCTCCAAATTTGTTTTGAGATTTTCTGATTCGGCGGCTATAGAACTTGTTTTTAATTTAGATTTTAGTTCTTTTTCCATTTCTTTAAATGCAGAATCATATTTATTAAATTGCACAGAATCTAATATTTGAACGGATTGTTCTACAGAAGTAGATGGTATTTGAGAAATATTTTGAGCGGAAAGGCTTCCAACAATACTCCCAAAAACTATTATACTAACAACACCTAACTTGATTGATTTTTTTAATGCTCTCATAAAACTCCTCCTTATCATTATTTTTACAAATTTTACGATATTAGTCATAAATACAAACAAATAAATAATTGAAAATTTTAATTATTGAAAAAGATTAATAAAATGATATAATATTATGTAGAGTTCAATATTGAACTATATTAAATAATTTGCTTTTACAAATTTAATTATTGTTGGATGAGGTGTTATAATGAAAAGATTAATGTATTATTTTACAACCTTAATAGCTTTATTTGCATTAGTTTATTTAACTAATACAGTCGAGGCATACTCTCGGCTAATTATATCTAGAACATTTACTCCAAATTATATGCTATATTTTCTTAGATATTTTTTGTTAGGAATGATAGGTATTACTCTAGCAATAGATAGTATTCTCACGAAAAAATTTACTTTTTTAAATTTTAATAAGATAAATTTATCTAAGTTACTTATACTAGGGATTCCCAATGTAGTTATGATGCTTTCGCCTTTCGGAGGATCACTGATTAGAATAATGGGGAGTATTTACAATGTGTTTAGTATAGATGTATCTGCTATTATATTGGGCTATATAGTTATAACAAGTGTTAACTTTAGTAATAAGTAGAGAATACTTAGTAGTTCAAGAAGGTCTAGCTGAATTACAATTTGCTGGTAATGAAATTGCCCTACTAGTTGTTAATTTATTACTTTATCAACTATTTATAGGTTGGATTTAGCAATTATAAGCATATTACTTAGTACAAAAAGTGAGATCGCTATACAAGCTCCAATTTCATACATTTCAAATATCATCGTTAACAATATAAAGAACAATTCTACTAAAAGAATAATAATTGTCCATTTTTTGTATACATTTACTTCTAACTCATTTAAAGGTTTGTTACTATTTGCTACGGGAGCAAAAACTAAGATAATAGTTCCTGCTGCTAATGCTAAACTCCATATCATAAAATTCGTCCAAGGGATAAGTTTTATGACCAAAAGCACTGCTGTGGTTAGCACTATAGATAGCATATAGCATTTAAACTGTGTTTTAGCATGGTATCCCCCTGCAAAAGAACGAAGTGGAATGTAGGATAGCATAAATACTATACTTTGCCAAACCATTCCAAGTAGCAATCCAATAAATAGCGTTGTAAGGATATTTGCAATTATAATTAATCCTTGCTGTAATCCATAGGTATAAAGCTCTTTATCTTCACTGCTGATTATGCCATTATGAATAAATAGATCTGTAATTCTCTCGAACAGGTGCGTCATAATTAAAATTTACGTAGTTTCTTGGCATTTTTAGGCAGCTTTGGCTGGTGCATGATAAACATACAGTTTGTATTCATATTAAGTGTAGTTACCATTAAGGCCAAACTTGCGATCACCCCTCCGAATTTAAGCATAAGCTTTTTCATTTCTATCTCCTCCTCAATAATTTTATAGTTGCTTTTGGTAATTCAAGCTTACTATAAAAAATAGATCTATGCAGCGAGTTGCTGAAATTGATATATGTTTTTGTAGAAAACTAAATTTTTTTCCATTAAAATGGAAAAAAATTATAATCTTACTAAACATACATTAAAACATCTACATAGAATTTATTTTCTGTATGGTGTATCTCTATTGTCCCGTTATATTTTTGAAGTACATCTCTGATATTATTCAATCCTATGCCATGATTTTCTGAGTCTGTATGTAGAGTTACGATTTGTTCGCCTTGATAATGCACCTGGCCATCAAATGTATTATCTATGTGAATAAATAAAATACCTTTTTTATAGGTAATTTTTATAGTGATTTGTTTATTTTTTTCTAGTCTATCGGCAGCATATAGCGCATTATCTAATAAGTTACCTAAAACAACAACCATATCAAAAGCTGTAACATTTATTTCAATAGGAATCACTAATTCTAAAGCTATATCTATGGCTTTATCTTTGGCTTCTTGAAGTTTAAAATTTAAAATGCTGTCGATATCGATGTTGCCAGAACTCGCATACTCTTTTTCGGCGTAGGAACTGGAGATAATTTGAGAGATGTGTTCTAAGGCCTTATCTTTTTGATCTTTTTTAATAAAAGATTCTAAAACAGATAAATGATTTTTTAAATCATGGCGAATAGATTTAATATTTTCAGTAGAATTTTTAAGCAGCTTAAATTGTTTAGTGTAATATTGCGTTTGCTGTTTTAATAAGATCTTCTCAACTCTTTCTTCAAAAGCAGTGCTAAGCACATCATATAAATGAAATATAATAAAGTTGATAAATAGTAATAATGTAATACAAATAGTTATCTGGTGTATATTTACTGTGTTTACTTGAAATAGAACAAGCATGATATACAAAGCGCTTAAAGGGATGAGAATAATAGATAGCCAATAGCTGTTAGGAATAGACACCCACTTTTTTATATTTTTATAATGACCCATCAATAAGACAACGATATAGGATATAAATTTTACACTTACTAAACCTAAAATAGAAGAGTAGCTATTAGTTAAAAAAATAGGGAAATTAAAATAGCCTGTCAGTAGTCCAACGATACTCTCGATAGACATTAAGATCATATACATCAATGATACTGCAATGATCCGGCTTTTTAGTAATGCCTTATAATTAAAAGAAAGTGCAAAAAAGGCTGCTATATTAGCTAACAACATAATAATAGGGATATTAACTAATAAATATAATAAACTTATTATAAAAAAATAAAGCGTATAGCTTATAAGTTCAACGAATCTTTTAGTTTTATCACGTTTGAAGAATACATCCATGAACTTATAGATAATATAAGTGCCAAAAACATTCGTTATCAGGTATATTGAATTATAACTGGTTAATGTCACTGCTTAACCATTCCTTTCTAATTGAAATTGTAATGAGCGCATAGTTTTCCTCCGCGATTGACTTATAGGCAGAACTTTATTATTTGAGAGGGTTACTTGACTGTACTCAAACCTAATAATGTGAGTATAGTTGACTAAATAAGATTTATGTATATTAAGAAACTTATATTTCTCAAGTTCTTTAAATATTTCAACTAAGGAACCATAAAATGTATCTACTCCCCTTGTGGTGATAATATTAACTTTTCTATCATTACTTTCAAAATATAAAATATCCTTTATAGATATTTTATAAGAAGTTTGGCCAACTTGATAAGTAAAGAATTGTTCATTCTTTTTTATAAGTCTTAGTGCTGTTGTAAAAACATCCTTTATTTTTTCTGCTTTAAGAGGTTTAATTAAAAAGTTAAGAGGCCTGACCTCAAAAAGTTCCATGGCATAGCTGTCTTTGGCAGAAATATAGATAATTTGGGTTGTTTCATTTAGCATTTCTTCTCTGATTTTTTTACCTACATCTATTCCATTCATAAATTTTAACTCAATATCTAGAAAGATCATATCAAAATAAGTATTTTTCATAAGATAACTATATAATTCCTCGCCAGAGAAAAACACCTCTATTTCGACTTCTTCTAAACAGGAGCTACTGATTTCTTCTAATATATATTCTAACTGTGCACAAATAGCTTTTTCATCATCACAAATAGCAATACGCAACATATAAAATCACCTGCTCCCATAAAATTTACAATTATGACATATACATCTTAATTTTACTTTATATACTTTTTATGTGCTATAAAAAAAATGCTTATTGTTTCGACAATATATGAGATTAGATTATAGTGTGAAGAGCTAGTCAGGTTATCCTAAGGCGTATGATTTTATACAATTATTATAAAATGTGGAATTAGGTATCTTTAATAATCCTGCATTTTAAAGTATAGACACAAAATAGAGGGAGTGCAGTTTAAAACTAAGTAACTAGTTTCAAACTGCACTCCCTCAAAGTATGTTCAACGAGCAATCTGGACTACTGGAATAGAAGTAGCAGCACCCTTCACATGGTGTCGTCCCTTGGGTACGATAAAGGGTGTGCCAGATACAGGATCGCTAATTACAGAGCAGTCAAGATCAAAGACTTGTTTAATTAATGCTTCACTTAGGATTGCGGAAGGAGCTCCTTCTGCAATTAATTTTCCTTTGTGAAGGGCAAAGATATAATCAGCATATCGTGCTGATAGATTGATATCATGGAGTACCATGACAATGGTGGTACCCCGTTTTCTATTTAAGTCTGTTAGTAGGTCTAGAATCTCAACTTGGTAGGTGATATCTAAGAAAGTCGTAGGTTCATCCAAAAGCAGGATATCTGTCTGTTGGGCCAGTGCCATGGCTATCCACACTCTTTGGCGCTGACCGCCGGAAAGTTCATCTACACTTCGGTTGGCAAGGTCTGAGATGCCCATTATGTCTAAAGCTTCAGCAACAGCCTCATAGTCCTTATGTCCTAGTCCCTTAAAAAAAGATTGGTAAGGAAAACGGCCTCTGGCAACTAGGTCAGCTACAGCGATGCCTTCTGGTACAATAGGGGACTGCGGGAGCAGGCCTAATACACGAGCCAATTTTTTAGGGGATATATCTTTTAGTTGAGTGTTATTAAGACAAATTTCGCCTGACATAGGCTGAATCAGCCTCGCCAATGTTTTAAGCAGGGTAGATTTACCGCAGGCATTTGCACCGATAATCACACTGATTTTATTGTTCGGGATGGTAATATCGATACCATCAATAATAATCTTTTTATCATACCCTGCAACGATATGGTTGGTTTTAAGTATAGGTGTTTTTTTCATGCAGAACCTCCTGTTTGATTCATGCGGATAAGCAGATAGAGAAGATAAGGTGCGCCAAGAATACCTGTAATGATTCCGACAGGGAATCTTGTATTAAAGGCAAATTGACCGATCAAGTCGGCCCCAATTACCAAACTTGCCCCTACAAGACCAGCAGGGAATTGGTTCGCAGATCCAGTGCCTACAAGACGTGTGGCAATCGGACCCGCAAGAAAAGCAACAAATGAAACTGGGCCTGTAACAGCAGTTGCAAAAGCAATCAAGAAGACTGAACTTAAGACAAGCATGAGACGTATGCTATCTGTTCTGACTCCTAAGGTGAGGGCAGATTGCTCACCGAGTTCAAGTATTTTTAGATATCTCCCTAATAGAAGAATAAGTATGCCAAAGAGAATGACAATACATGCAAGACTTGGTATTTGTGACATTCGGATACCGTTAAGGCTGCCGCTTAACCATCTAAGAGCTGCAGGAACATCATATTGGGAAGCTCTAAGCATTAGAAATGAGATCGTGGCATTCAGCATGGCTTGAATACCAATCCCAATGAGGATTAAACGTCCACCAGAAAAACTTCCGCCTCTTGAAAGCAAATAGATTAATGCAGCTACTATCAGCCCTGAGAGAACAGCTGTTATGGAAACCACACTCCCACTGGCATTAAGAACAAGAATACAGAAAACGGCGGCAGCACTTGAACCAGATGTAATACCTATGATGTCAGGACTTGCTAAGGGATTTCTTAACATGGTCTGAAATGTGCTGCCGGCTATGCCAAAAGCTAGGCCAACCAATAGTCCTGAAATCATCCTTGGCAATCTAAGGGTATTAATTGTAAAGGATGCCCCTTGTATTTGGTCACCGAGAAGAACACGAAAGACAACATCAATAGGATAAAAAGTATTTCCAAGCAAGAGGGCTGCCACACAAAGAGATAAAGTGAGAATACTTAGAATAAGGGTCACTACCACCCAACGCAATCGCCTTTGATGGTAACCTGATAAGATTTTATTAGCGGTTTTTTCTCTCATAATGCGCGCACCTTCGCTCTCATAGCTATAATGATCAATATTGGCGCACCAAGAAAAGCGGTGACAATACCTGCTTCTAATTCACTTGGGCTGCCAATAAGCCTTCCAACTACATCTGAAACGGTTAAGAGGATTGCTCCCCCAACAGCAGACATAGGAATAATGAGACGTAAATTAGGTCCACAGATGATACGCATCGTATGTGGAACCATAAGTCCGACAAAACCAATGGGTCCAGCAAGGGCTGTTGCAGCACCGCATAATAGAACGCCTGAAAAAGCCCCGATGAACCGAACTAGCCCTGTACGGATTCCGAGCCCCGTGGCAACATCATCACCTAAGGCTAGTGCATCTAATGATGGACTGGAAAGGATACCTAATATCATTCCGACTAAAAGAAAGGGGAGAACGGTTGTTATACCTTCCCAAGTTGCCCCGCTAATGCTTCCTACTTGCCAGAATCGAAAAACATTCATAACGTCTGTACGAGGTAAAATGACAGCACTGACTATAGACGATAAGGCGGCACTGGTTGCTGCTCCTGCTAAAGCGAGTTTAATGGGTGTAGCTCCTCCAGAGCCCATTGAGCCGATTGTAAATACAAATAGTGCGGTTACAGCCGCTCCAATTAGAGCAAACCAGATATATTGATGTGCTGCATGAATGTTAAAAAATGCTATGCCGCTCACTACAGATAAAGAGGCGCCAGTATTGACCCCTAATATACTGGGATCTGCAATAGGATTACGGGTAATGGCTTGCATAAGTGCTCCAGAAACGCCAAGAGCAGCTCCGGCAAGGATGCCAAAAACTGTTCTTGGAATTCTTTCATGGACAATGAGTTCATTCAGGGTTGTTTTTCTAGAATGGATCAAAGTGTCAATGACTTCATTAAAACCTATGTATTTCGATCCCAAAGCTAAAGAAGCTAAAGTGCATAATGATAGAATCAGCAGACTTCCAATCAAAATGAGGATTAATTTTCGGGTCTTCATTCTACTTTATTCACTGCCTCTCCTAAAACTTTAAGATATTCATCAATTGTAGCAGGGATGGAGAGCGCACTTGGTGTTCCAGAAGCTGCAAGTGGTGTGCCATCTTCTATAAGGGCTACAGAGCCTCTCTTAACGGCAGGAATCGTACCAAGCAGTGGATCTGCCTGTAAAGCAGTAAGTAAAGCATCATTACCATAAGTTATGATCATATCAATATCATAAAGCAGATCCGCATTTTCTGAACTTAGTGGAACTGCAAAGCTTGTTGCTTCTTTAGCAAGTTCAGAGACACTTTCAGGAACTGCCATGCCTAAGTCTAAGAGGTATGCAGCACGGGGGTCATTAGGCAAGTAAACATAGAAGTTACCTAAGTCTGCAGGATTAAAATAAAAGAATGCAGCAGTTTTTCCTTGGATTTGAGGGTATTCACTTGTTTTGGCTGTGATTAATTGTTCAAGTTCCTGGATAAGTGCTTCACCTTCGGTTTGCATGCCCATGCCTGTTGCATCATAAATAATTTGATCACGCCAGAATGTCTGCCATGGAAGAGATGGATAAGCGACTACAGGTGCAATTTCACTTAACAAATCATACTCTTCCTTGGTGATCCCTGAGTATGCAGCTAAAATAACATCTGGCTGAACATCAGCAATGGCTTCAAAGTTTAAGCCAGCGACATCATCGAAGAGAATAGGCGTATCAACCCCTAATTCTTTAAATTTTGCAGCGGTCCAAGGTAACATACCGCTTTCATCTATCACGCCGTAGTTAGCTTTGGAAATCCCTACGGGAATCACCCCTAATGCTAGTGGAAGATCGTGATTTCCCCACGCTATCGTAGCGACACGTTCGGGTTTAGTTTGAATAACCGTTTCACCGAAAGCATGCTTAATTGAAATAGGATAGATTGCCTCAGATTCTGTAGTGGCTATTTCTGTTACTATTGGTGTTGTAGCAGCTTGAGCGGCATCGGAATAGGCGTTTGAGTTTGCACATCCTGTTAAGAGGAGTGAGTATGCAAGCGATACTGATAGGATTGAGTTTAATAGTTTGAGTTTCATGATAAGTCCTTTCGATATAATTACTATAATTTAGAATACAATAGTTGAGTCTAGTTAACAGGTGAATTTAATAATCATTCTCAAGTAATTATATAATTATTATTAATGATCGTCAAGCGTTTTGTATATCAACTAGTAGTTCTATTGAGTGTAGTTTCTCTTGTGCTTAGATGACAACAGATCGTATGGGCTCTGTTGTGGTACAAATATCTGCAGCTTAAAAGATCCCCATATGATGCTTCATATGAGGATCTTTCTTAACAAATGCGAGGCAGTAGCTCACCAGTTGACATAGGTAGCAGCTTAGTACTCCCAAGAAAGGTTTTAAGATAGACTTTATTAGAGGTATCAGATATAACCTCACCTATAATCCGTGCATCCTGACTTAAAGAATGATTTTGCATAGCATTTACTACTTTGTAACTGTCTTCTTTAGATACTATGCAAATAAGTTTACCTTCGTTTGCAACGTATAGGGGGTCAAGGCCCAGAAGGTCACAGAAGTTTTGAACTTCTTCTTTAATAGGTAAGTCTTTTTCATAAACCATTATACTTTTGGTTGTATTTAAGATAAGCTCATTTAAAGTTGTTGCAAGGCCTCCACGGGTAGGATCACGCATGATACGTACATGAGGGCTTACATTTAGGATAGTCTCTGTAACTTCGTGTAAAGATGCACAATCACTTTTAAGCAGGCTATTAAAGCCTAACATTTCCCGTTTACTCATAATGCATGCACCATGGTCACCTAAAGAGCCGCTTACGATGATCTGATCCCCAACTTGCAGTTCGTGGCGTAACTCATAATGATCTATGACCCCTACTCCTGTAGTATTAATATAGATCCCATCACACTTTCCTTTTTCTACAACTTTAGTATCTCCAGCGATGATCTTAACTTTTGCAGCCTTTGCAGCTTTTGCCATAGAATAGACTATTTTTTCTAGAGGACACATATTAAAGCCTTCTTCAATAATAAAACCTGCTGTGATATAAAGGGGCCTTGCACCACTTACACTTAAATCATTGATAGTGCCACATACAGCAAGTTTGCCAATATCTCCCCCAGGAAAAAACAGAGGATTTATAACAAAGCTATCTGTTGTAATGGCTATTTTGCCGTCTATAGGCTCAACTAAGCTAGCATCATTTTGCCTGCATAAAATATCATTGCTAAAATAGGAGAAAAATAAATCATGAATAAGTTTATAGGATTCAGTTCCGCCGCTTCCATGTGCCAAAGTTACTAGCTCCATACGATCACCTCAATTATTATATTTATAAAAATTCATACATGTTCCCTCGCTAGATACCATACATGCACCTATGGGAGATTCGGGCGTACACTTAGTTTTATAGTGTGGGCACTCTATAGGTTTTTTGATCCCCTTTAAGATTGAGCCACATATACAGCCTGGTGTTACTTTAACATCAGGTAAAGTTAAGTTAAACTTTAAGAGTGCATTAAAAGCATTAAACTCAGGCTTTAAGGATAAGCCTGTTTTAGAAATAATACCAAGTCCACGCCAAGAGCTATCCACTATTTCAAATATTTCATCTAAAAGGGTGAGGGCGTTTGTATTGCCCTTTGATTCAACAACCCGTTTATAAAGGTTTTGGCAGCTATAATCTTTGCTATTGATCATTAGCATAAGCTTGTAGATGGCTCCAATCAAATCCACACATTCAAAACCTGCGATCACCATGGGGATATGATATTTTTGGGCTAAGTATTCAAATGGTTCTGAGCCTATTACAGCAGCTACATGCCCAGGGCATATAAAACCATCTATACATAGGGTTTCATCAAAGATAAGACTTTCCATTGCATAAGGCATTGTTTTTAAGCTAAATAGCATACTTAAGTTGTTGAGCGATTGTGCTATTGCCTCCTTAAGGGTAAGGGCAATGGCAGGAGCCGTTGTTTCAAATCCTATTCCAAGAAAGACGATTTCTTTATCAGGATAGAGTTTAGCAAGAGAGATACAGTCAAGAGGCGTATAGACCACTCTGATATCCGCGCCATGGGCTCGGGTGGTACTTAATGATATCTGCGTACCAGGCACTCTTAGCATATCACCAAAAGTAGCGATAATTATATTGTGGTCTCTAGCCAAGTGGACAGCCAGATCGATATAACTGGTGTCTGTTACACACACAGGGCAGCCAGGGCCAGATAGAAGGCTGATATAAGAAGGCAAAAGTTTATCTATGCCATACTTATAAATACTCAAGGTATGGCTGCCACAGACTTCCATAATATGCAATGGTTTTTGACCAGTGTTTTGGGGACTGTTATTTAATTGATGGGTTTTATCCAGTAACCTTTGAGCGAGTATTGAATCTTTAAATTGATGGATAGATGTCATAAATTCACCTGCTTATATAGTAGGAATGGAGAATTTTAAATACGTTGTAATAACACAAAAATTATTGGGGGTGGCAAGACGTTTTTAGAACATGTATTTATTTTTGAAGAAAAGATACAGTGATACATTCAAAAAAATCCTATAAAGCCCTTGAATATATATAATATCTTATATATATATTCAAGGGCTTTATAGGATTATGTACGATAAGAAGAATTGACTATAAAATAGGCTAAATTCTTGTAAACAAAAATAGTTTATTCTTTAATAATAGCATGTAAATTATCGCTGGCGCTTTTGATTTCTTCCATTAGAACAGAAATACTTTCAATATTTTCACTATGAAGTTGAATCGTAGCGGTAAGTTCTTCTGTTGCGGCCGCATGTTCTTGAGAAATGCTGGCTATACTTTCAGTTTCATGCTCTATATCCAAGAATAACTCCATAGTATTTTCGATTTGAATATGTTCATTAGATATATATTGATCAATTTTTTTAAATGATGATTGGATGTTCTCGAAACTTTGACTTACTTGTTTTACAATTAATTCACCATCTTGTGTGGCTACGTTACCGTTATGTACATCTGCCAAAACATTTTTAGTTTTATTTTTTATGTTCTCAATAATTTCATTAATCTGTTTAACGGTGTTTGCACTTTGTTCGGCAAGATTTCTGACCTCATCAGCGACTACAGCAAAACCTTTACCAGCTTCTCCAGCCCTTGCAGCTTCTATTGCTGCATTAAGAGCCAATAAATTAGTTTGTGTTGCAATTTGTGTTATACCAGAAAGAAAAGTATTGACCTGATCCATATCATTATCTAATTCTTGTACTGTAGAAAAAGATTTTACAACAGCTTGGTTTATGATATTCATTTGTTGATCCATCTTATTTATTTTTTCTGAACTTAATAAAACTATACTACTTGCCTGAGATGAAATATCTGAAAGTTGTACAGAAAGATTATTTAGTTTAGAAAATTTGTCGCTTGCTTGATGCATCATATCATTTATACTAGAAACACTTTCAGTTTGCCCCATGACTCCCGTAGATATTTCATGAATACTATTTGATAGATCATCAGTATTAACTTTTGCTGTTTGTAAATGGGTGTTACAGTTTGAAATATTATTATTTAATACTTGAGAGTTTGTTTGTATAACATCGATTGTATTTTTTAATTGATTCAGTAAGTCATTAGATTTCTGACCTTCTGCTACAGCTAACAAAATAAGATCTGTGCCACCTTTAGACATAAAAAATAAAATAAGTACAATTAAATTAACAAAGAGTAATGGCTGAAATAAAGAGATGCCGGTTTGGTTAATAACAAGTTCTCTAATGATTAAGCCAGTGTTTAAAAAAATAGTACATGAGATAAATAATTTCTTATCAAAGTATAGGGCTGCTACACTAAGAGGCAAAAGCATAAGATACATAGATCCTATACCTTGAACAACAGGAAAAAAAGCAATACACATTGTAAATGAAATCAGATAAGCTGAAAATATTTCGAACTTTTTTTGATAGTAAAAAATACCTACGATTGCGGCTACTACTACATAGACTAAAGCATTTAAGAATAAAAATGGCAATTGTGAAGAAATGCCAAAATAAAATAAAATAGAAGCTATTAATATCAAAAAAAAGGCTATCGTTTTATTTACCTTTCGCACATAGTTTTTCATAAGACTCATATCCATCATTAACATCCTTTCGTGCTACAGTCATTTTATTTTAATAATAGCATGAAGGATATGGAAATTCAACATTTATTGATAAAAAATACTATATTATGACAAAAAATGCAATTTGTCAATGCTTAGGAGAATTTGGCTTATTGATAATCACCTTTTATAATACAAATACATTGATTGGGGATGGCAGGGTTCATAAGTATACCTGTTTAAAGGTCGGAACAGAGCATCTTAAATACTTCAAGTGTATCTAATGCTTCTTGTTCATCTATTTTTACAACACCATAACCTGCATGTACTAAAATATAATCATTTATTTTAATATCGTCTATAAGATGAGTACTCACTCTTTTTTGGACTTTCCCAAAGTCTACTAAGGCTTCATAGGGATATATTTCTATAACTTTTCCAGGGATGGCAATACACATAAAGGTCACTTCCTTATTAGTTCTGAGGCAATCACTAACTGTCCAAGAGATAGTCCGCTATCGTTACAGGGAACAAGTTTATGTGTAAGCACCTCAAAATCATGTTGATTAAGTAAATCATAAAGGTTTGTAAAGATCAAGTCATTTTGAAATACACCGCCACTAAGTGCTACTTGATGAATACCTGAGGATGTTCTAAGTTTTTGGCAGATATCAAAAGCTGCTAAAACCATTGTGTTGTGAAATTTCCGGGAAATAATGGCATGAGAGCAGTCAGTTTGCAAGTCGTAAACAATCTCTTGAATAATAGTTACAGTGTCAATAAGCCATACATAATCTATTTCTTGAACAACATAGTGATAAGCGCTGTCGGTATCAGGGGCAGCAAGCGCAAGATTTTCGAGATAAATACAGGCTTCAGCCTCATAACTTATCTTATGGGTAAAACCAAGAAGTGCGGCAACACCGTCAAAGAGCCTGCCCATACTGCAAGTTAGCGGACAAGAAATATTATTTTTAAGCATAGATAAAATAGAGGATATCGGTTTATCACTTAAATAAGAAGGCAAGACATTTACAAGATCTTCATCAAAAGCTTCATATAATAAGCTGAGGGCTAAGCGCCATGGCCATAAAGTTGCCATATCCCCACCAGGTATCTTAAAGTAAGAAAGATGTCCGCATCTTTTAAATTCTTTAAAATCACAGACCAAAAACTCACTTCCCCAACTAGCTCCGTCATCACCATAACCTACGCCATCAAAGGCAACCCCTATTACTGGCTGGTTAACATTGTTTTCAGCCATACAGCTTGCAATATGTGCATGATGATGATAGATACCGACTTTTTGTCCCGTATAAACTTTAATGTCATTTTTATAAGCAAAGTTAGGATGATAATCATAAGCTATTAGTTTGGGGTTAATGTTGTATATTTGCTTAAAGTGGTTAACGTTAAGGGTATAGTGCGCCATCGTTTCTACGGTATCTAAGTCCCCTATATATTGGCTCATAAAACAGTGATCATTACTAGAAAGACAAAAAGTATTCTTAAGTTCACTGCCAAAAGCCAGGACATTGCTTGAAGCAAAATGAAAAAAAGAGGGGGCATAGCCACGGGCGCCACGTATAACCCTTTCTTCACCTAATGTTACTTTAACTACTGAATCGTCAACAGGAATGTGGATATCACGATTGTGTACCAAAAAATAATCAGCAATATCTCTAAGTTCTTCTAAAGCCTGTTCATTTCTAAATAGCATAGGCATTCCAGAATGATTGGCACTGGTTGCCACTAGTACGCGTAGTTCTTCATCAAATAACATGTGATGCAAAGGGGCGTAAGGAAGCATTATACCCAAAGTGGGATTGTCAAAAGAAATATTATAAGGAAGTTCATCATTTCGCTTTCTTAAAAGTAAAATAGGTTTTTTACTACCGCATAAAATGTCTTTTTCTTTGGCATCTAAGCTGCAATATTGGAGAACTGTCCCCAAATCTTTCATCATTAGGGCGAGGGGCTTAGAGAGGCGGTTTTTGCGTGTTCGGAGCGTCTTTATAGTCTCTTGGGAAGTTGCATCACAGATAAGATGAAAGCCGCCGATACCTTTTACAGCTATGATATAACCTGATTTAATAAGTGAACGTGCTTTTTGAAATAGATCGGTATCCAATAGTGGATTACCTTGATGGTCTAATAACTTAAGTTGTGGGCCACAGATTTTGCAGCAAGTAGGCTGTGCGTGGAAACGTCTGTCTAAAGGATTTTCATATTCTTCTTTGCAGTCAGGACACATATTAAAATCCTGCATTGTAGTAAAGGGCCTATCATAAGGTAATGCTTTAATAATGGAAAAACGAGGTCCGCAGTTTGTGCAATTAGTAAAGGCATACTGATAACGTCTTTGATTTTTTGAGTTATTTATATCGGATAAGCAATCAGGACAAATAGCAATATCAGGCGATAAAAGTGTTAAAGCACCCTCTTCAAAAGTACTAGCCAATATTGTAAATGTGGTATAACCCTCTATTTGAGCAGGTCTTGTTAGTATTTCCTCTATTTTAGATAAGCTAGGAGCTTTTTCAGGGAGGGCTTCTAAAAATAAATTAATGTTTTGAGAAGCACCTTCTAAATGAATATAAACCCCCATAGAGCTATTCTTAACATTTCCAGTGAGGGTGTAAAGATGTGCAAGTTGATAGACAAATGGCCTGAAACCTACACCTTGCACTATACCTTTTATAATGATATCGACAGCAGGCATAGGCTATAAATCCTTCTTCTTTTTAATAGCATCCGTTAAGAAGGTAATAAAATCATTTAGACCAGTACCCTCTCGACAGGAGACTTCAAATACTTTAATTGTTTCATTAAGTGAGTAGATATCCTGATAAAATTCTTGCTTATTAAAATCCGTAAAAGGCAGGATATCCATTTTATTAAGGACCACGGCACTTGCGCGCTGAAACATAGAAGGATATTTAAGCGGTTTATCATTGCCCTCTGTTGTACTCATTATAACAATTTTCATATCTTCGCCTAAATCATAGGAGGCTGGGCAGACTAGATTCCCTATATTTTCGATGACTAGAAAATCTAAGTCCTGTGTATTAATATGTGATAGTGATTTGCGGATCATAGGTGCATCTAAGTGACAAGCACCCCCTGTGTTAACCTGCACAACATTTGTATTAAAGCATGCGATTCTTTCTGCATCTTTAGCAGTATAAAGATCACCTTCTATAATAGCCATATGCCATTTAGAGCTAATAGCAGCTATAATATTTTCGAGAATTGATGTTTTACCAGAGCCTGGTGACCCGAGTAGATTAATAGTAAAAATGCTTTGTTCATTAAAGAATGCTTTGTTCAAGGCAGCGATTTTGTTATTACTTTCAAATACACTTTTTTCAACAAGAATTTGTTTCATGCTATTCCCCCTCGATCTTTGTAACTAATAGCTCATAACCCGTTGTAATTTGATAGCTGAACGTTTTGCAGACAGGACAAAGTTTATTGGTAAAAGTGATGTTAAACTCCTTGGCACAATTTCTACAATAAGCTTTAGCTTCAGTTTTCTCGGTAATAAGCTGCGAGCCTTCA
>NZ_FMMP01000005.1 GCF_900095725.1 Cellulosilyticum sp. I15G10I2 | reverse complement strand
AAGATGTGAAATCTATGACAACTCCATATTTACAATCAGTAACTATGTTTTGTATTATTTATAATCTGCTAAGAAATCAGCTGCATTAGAAGCGTCGATAGCAGTAAGCGGTCTAACTAGGTTTTGTTCAGCAAACGTTTCGCCATTAAGTAATCTTTCATATAGGGCAACAACTGCTTCTGCTGTTTTCTTGTTAGAACCTTCAAATCCAACAGATGCTCTAGTAGCTTGACCATTTACGATAGCTTCTAATTGTTGTTGTGTAGCATCTGCTGAGAATATCCCCATATCTGCAGGAATATTTCCGCCTGTAACTGTCATAAATGCTTCGTTAGCACCGATGTCTCCGCCTGCACCTATAGAGCAAACGATTTTAGTATTAGGACTTGCTTGAAGAATTGTTTCCATATTTGCTAAAGCTGTTTGTGCATCAAGTGCTGGCTGTTGTGCAACTACTTTGTATTTGTCTTTTGCAATTTCTTCAAGAGCGCTCAAAATACCAGTTTCTCTTTCAAGAAGGATTGGTGTTTGAGGATAGTTCATGATCGCAACTTCAGCTTTGTTATCTGCTGAGTAATTTTCATTGATAAAGTTCGCTGCTTCTGTACCAATCGCATACCCAAGCTTAGTATTATCAAGAATCCAGTTAAGATCAGTATTTGTCATTGCATCATCCCAGCTCATAACTTTAATTCCTGCATCTCTAGCTTGTTTTAAGTAATCTTCGATAGCATTTGGATCTGAAGGATGTACCATGATTAAATCCACTTGGTTTGTAATAAAGTTCTCAATTTGTTGAATCTGTGTCGCTGAGTTATCATTACATGCAAGGATTGTATAACCCCATCCTTTATCCTTCATAAGCTTTTCAACTTCTCCAAATACACCTGCCCAGTAACTGTTTTCAAGAGACTGGATTGTAATACCCACTCT
>NZ_FMMP01000004.1 GCF_900095725.1 Cellulosilyticum sp. I15G10I2 | reverse complement strand
CGTCGGTGACCTAACCCTTCGGGGAAGGAGCCGCCTAAGGCAAAACCAATGACTGGGGTGAAGTCGTAACAAGGTAGCCGTATCGGAAGGTGCGGCTGGATCACCTCCTTTCTAAGGAAAATGACTGAGTATGGTTACTGTTTTATTTTGAAAGTTCAAAGAACTTTCAACCTAGATTCTAGCTCGTCAGAGCGCAAAAGATAGGGTGGGGTCATAGATAACCTCTATATATTAATATCTAACATTTTTGGTGGCGATGCGATTAGGGGACACACCCGTTCCCATACCGAACACGTAGGTTAAGACCTAGTCGGCCGATGGTACTTGTCTGGAGACGGACCGGGAGAGTAGGTGGCTGCCAAATTACATAGGCTCATAGCTCAGGTGGTTAGAGCGCACGCCTGATAAGCGTGAGGTCGATGGTTCGAGTCCATTTGGGCCTATTCAACTAAATACTATGTATTTAGTTTTTTTATTGACAAAAACTTAATAACTAATACAAGAAATTGTATTGGGGGTTTAGCTCAGTTGGGAGAGCACCTGCCTTGCAAGCAGGGGGTCACGAGTTCGAGTCTCGTAATCTCCATTGTCCTTGGATTTTAGGACACTTTGTACTTTGAAAACTAAACATAATCAAATGAGATTTTAAACTTTATAATTTAAAATCTACAATTTAACCGAAAATATTAAACTATTCTTTTTAAGTAAACGTAAGTTTGCTTTAGAATAACAAGGCACTATTTTCTATATTATATAGAAATATTGACCGATAAACAGAGTTTATTTATAAACAAAAGTTTATCTATTAGGTCAAGCTACTAAGAGCGTAGAGTGGATGC
>NZ_FMMP01000003.1 GCF_900095725.1 Cellulosilyticum sp. I15G10I2 | reverse complement strand
CGTCGGTGACCTAACCCTTCGGGGAAGGAGCCGCCTAAGGCAAAACCAATGACTGGGGTGAAGTCGTAACAAGGTAGCCGTATCGGAAGGTGCGGCTGGATCACCTCCTTTCTAAGGAAAATGACTGAGTATGGTTACTGTTTTATTTTGAGTGTTCAAAGAACACTCAACCTGGATTCTAGCTCGAAGAGCGCAGAAGATGGGTTGAGGTCATAGATAACCTTATAATTAAATATCTAACATTTTTTGGTGACGATGCGATTAGGGGACACACCCGTTCCCATACCGAACACGTAGGTTAAGACCTAGTCGGCCGATGGTACTTGTCTGGAGACGGACCGGGAGAGTAGGTGGTTGCCAAATCATGGGGGTTTAGCTCAGTTGGGAGAGCACCTGCCTTGCAAGCAGGGGGTCACGAGTTCGAGTCTCGTAATCTCCACTGTCCATTAATGGGACAACTTTGTACTTTGAAAACTAAACATAATCAAATAAGATTTTAAACTTTATAATTTAAAATCTACAATTTAACCGAAAATATTAAACTATTCTTTTAAAACAAACTTTGTTTGTTTAGAATAAAACAAGGCACTTATTCCTATGACTAAACAGTAAAAAACACTGTTATCATAGAGATTATTTGACCATGATGGTGCATTCGTGCATCAATCATAATTAGGTCAAGCTACTAAGAGCGTAGAGTGGATGCCTTGGCACCGAGAGCCGATGAAGGACGCGATAAGCTGCGAAAAGCTTGGGGGAGCTGCAAATAAGCTTTGATCCCGAGATATCCGAATGGGG
>NZ_FMMP01000002.1 GCF_900095725.1 Cellulosilyticum sp. I15G10I2 | reverse complement strand
CGTCGGTGACCTAACCCTTCGGGGAAGGAGCCGCCTAAGGCAAAACCAATGACTGGGGTGAAGTCGTAACAAGGTAGCCGTATCGGAAGGTGCGGCTGGATCACCTCCTTTCTAAGGAAAATGACTGTATGTGGTTACTACTCTATCTTGAGAGTTCATGCCTATAAGCTCTTATGGATAAGCTTTTTTCGCTGAAGAAAGTAATATCCGTAAGACTGACTACGAAGGATTTCGTAAAAAATCTTAGCGAATTTTTGAAACTGCTTTTAGGAGCACTGTTTGAGCGTAGCGAGTTTGCGACGTTAGATTCAAAAAAGAGATTAGATTTTTAGAAAGACAGAGTCGGAAGGCTATAGGATATTACTTTCAAACTTTGTACTTTGAAAAACAAATACTACGAAAATAAGATTTTAAACTTCAAACGACGTTATTAATGCAGACGATGTGTTAATGATGTAGCAAAGAAATGATAAAATCTACAATTTAACCGAAAATATTAAACTATTCTTTTTAAGTAAACGTAAGTTTGCTTTAGAATAACAAGGCACTATTTTCTATATTATATAGAAATATTGACCGATAAACGGAGTTTATTTATAAACAAAAGTTTATCTATTAGGTCAAGCTACTAAGAGCGTAGAGTGGATGCCTTGGCACCGAGAGCCGATGAAGGACGCGATAAGCTGCGAAAAGCTTGGGGGAGCTGCAAATAA
>NZ_FMMP01000001.1 GCF_900095725.1 Cellulosilyticum sp. I15G10I2 | reverse complement strand
CGTCGGTGACCTAACCCTTCGGGGAAGGAGCCGCCTAAGGCAAAACCAATGACTGGGGTGAAGTCGTAACAAGGTAGCCGTATCGGAAGGTGCGGCTGGATCACCTCCTTTCTAAGGAAAATGACTGTATGTGGTTACTGTTCTATCTTGAAAGCTCATTGAGCTTTCAACCTGGATTCTAGCACGTTAGTGCGCAGAAGATAGGGTGAACGTAGAATAGCTTAACGTATTGAGAGAAGCTTTATGCCGACTCACATAATTAAGTCTATCTACACTTTGTACTTTGAAAAACAAATACTACGAAAATAAGATTTTAAACTTTATAATTTAAAATCTACAATTTAACCGAAAATATTAAACAATTCTTTTTGAGTAGATGAAATGTTTATTTATAAACTATGTCTACTTTAGAATGAAACAAGGCACTTATTCCTATATCTAAACAGTAAAAAACACTGTTATATATAGAGATTATTTGACCATGATGGTGCATTCGTGCATCAATCATAATTAGGTCAAGCTACTAAGAGCGTAGAGTGGATGCCTTGGCACCGAGAGCCGATGAAGGACGCGATAAGCTGCGAAAAGCTTGGGGGAGCTGCAAATAAGCTTTGATCCCGAGATATCCGAATGGGG